>JBBSIW010000001.1:0-22731 GCA_038231895.1 Solirubrobacterales bacterium
GCCGACCGGTTGGGCGATCGTGGACCCGCTGCTCGCGCTCTGGCTTCGCAGCGGCCGTCAATGGCCGGCCTAGAGGGTTCATGCTCGCGAGCCCGGCCGATACGCTCGCGGGAGTGAGCCAGGGCGCCAGCCCCACCGGGTCCACGCCGGCTGTGGAGCTCGTCGCCGCGGGCCGCGACTACGGCGAGCGCACGGCGCTGCACGACGTCTCGCTGACCCTGCCCGCCGGCGCCACCCTCGCGGTCTTCGGCCCCAACGGATCAGGGAAGTCGACCCTGCTGCGTCTGCTGGCGACGCTGCTGCGCCCACATGCCGGCACGGTGCGAGTGCTCGGGCGCGACCTCTCCCGGGAAGCGTGGGCGGTGCGGGGGCGGCTCGGGCTGCTCGCGCACGAGCCACTGCTCTACCGCGAGCTGAGTGGGCGCGAGAACCTGCGCTACCACGCGCGCCTGCACGGGGTGCGCGAGGGCCGCGTGGGCGAGCTGCTCGAGCGTGTGGGGATGGCGGCCCGCGCGGACGAGCCGCTGCGGGTCCTCTCACGCGGGATGGTCCAGCGCCTCGCGGTGGCGCGCACCGTGCTCCACGAGCCCGAGCTGCTGCTGCTCGACGAGCCCTACGCGAACCTCGATCCCGGAGCGGAGGAGCTGGTCGAGCCGATGATCGGGCGCGGATCGCGAGCCACCCGCGTGATCACGAGCCACGACCCCGCCTCCGGCCTGCGGGAGGCCGACCTGGTACTCGGACTGCGCGCCGGGCGCGTCGCGTTCCTGGCGGCGGCCGATGACGTGGGCGGCGAGCGCATCGAAGCGCTGTATCGATGAGCGTCGTCGCCGCGCTGCTGCGCAAGGACCTCCTGCTGGAGCTGCGCACCAAGGAGTCGGTACCGGCGATGGCGCTGTTCTCGGTGACGACGCTGGTCATCTTTCACTTCGGCCTGGACCGCGCGAGCCTCGCCGGCGACCTGGCGGCCGGCGTGCTGTGGGTCACGCTGCTGCTGGCGGCGATGCTCGGCGTCAATCGCCTGTTCGTGTCCGAGCGCGAGCAGGGCGGCTTCGACGGGTTCCTCCTCGCGCCCGTGGACCGCAGCGCACTGCTGGTGGCCAAGGCCGCGGCGCTGTTCGCCTACCTCGTCGCAGTGGAGGTCGTGGCGGTGCCGGCGTTCGCGGTGCTGCTCCTCGGGCCCTCCCCGTGGCCGGCCCTCCCGGTGCTCACGGGCCTTCTCCTCTTGGGCGACATCGGCGTCGCGGTCATCGGCACGCTCGTCTCGGCACTGGCGATCCAGACGCGCGCCCGCGACCTGATCGCCCCACTGCTCGCCCTGCCGCTGCTGGTGCCGGTGGTGATCGCGGGCACGCGCGGGACCACCCCGCTGCTGCTCGAGTCGGGCAGTGCCGCCGTGGCGCTGAAGTGGCCCCTGATCCTCGGACTGTACGATTTGATCTTCGCCCTCATCGCGTACGCGGTGTTCGACTTTCTCTTGGAGGACTGACGTTTCATGTACGGCAAGGGGCTGCGCACCCTCTCGCTCGCGAGCTCACTGCTTCTGACGGCGGCCTTCGGGCTCGTCTTCTTCTACGCGCCCAACGACGCCGACCAGGGCTTCGTGCAGAAGATCTTCTATCTCCACGTGCCGATGGCGATCGTGGCGCTCGGGGGGTTCGTAGCCGGCGGCGTGATGGCCATCGCCCACCTGCGCACGCGCGACCGGCGCTGGGACATGCGCTCCTACGTGGCGATCCACCTGTCCCTGGTGCTGGCGGTCGGCGTGCTGGTCACGGGCTCCATCTGGGCCAGGGCGGCCTGGGGGCACTGGTGGGTATGGAACGAGCCGATGCTGGTCTCGTTCCTGATCATCTTCCTGCTCTACGCGTGCTACCAGCCGCTGCGCTTCTCGATCGAGGATCCCGAGCGCCAGGCCCGCTACGCCTCGGTGTTCGCGGTCATCGCGGGGGCGTTCGTCCCGCTCAACTTCCTGGCCGTCCGCCTGGCCCAGGCCTATACGCATCCGCGGGTGCTGGGCACGACTGGGGGGAACATGCCCGGTTCCATGCGACTCACCGGGCTCGTCGCGCTGATCGGGATGGTGGCGCTGTTCGTCACCCTGTGGAAATACGAAATGACCTCCAAGCACGCGGGCCAGCAGCTCGGAGCGCTTCGCCGGAAGCTGGCCGGGGACGAGGAGATCCTCCCGGCCGGACCCAGCGCCACTCCCACCGCCACGCTGCCGGCGCGACCGGAGGCCTAACCAGGGTGCCGGCGCTGCCGCTCGACGAGGCCGGAAAGTACGTCGCCGGCGCTTACGTCGTGTTCATCGCCCTGGTCGGGATCTACGTGGCGATCATGGCCGCGAAGCTGGCACGGATCGAACGAGAGCTGGGCGAGCTCAACGAGCTGGTCGACCGCCGCGTGGCGGCCAGTCCGCGGTCGGGCGCGAGCCATGAGTGAGATCCTCGCGCTGGGCATCTCGCACAAGACGGCGCCCGTGGCGCTGCGCGAGCGAGTCGCTCTGACCGACGGCCGGGCCGATACGTTCCTCCGCGAGCTCGTGGCCGACGGCGAGGTGCACGAGGCGGTGGCGATCTCGACCTGCAACCGCACCGAGATCTACGTCGTGGCCGGCGACCCGGTGGAGGCGGAGACGCGGGTGCTGGGAATGCTCGCGCGTCAGGCCGACATCCCCCCGACCGAGCTCGCGGACGCCATCTACGCCATGCGCAACTGCGACGCGGCGCGCCATCTCTACCGCGTGACCGCCGGCCTGGAGTCGATGATCGTGGGCGAGGCCGAGGTCCAGGGGCAGGTCAAGCGGGCATACGAGCTCGCGCTGGCCGCCGGCGTGACCGGGCCGCTGTGCAACCGCCTGTTCGCCGCCGCGCTGGCCACGGGAAAGCGTGCCCGCAGCGAGACCGCGGTGTCCCGGAGGCGCGTCTCGGTGAGCTCCGTCGCCGTCGACCTGGTCCGCGAGACCCTCGGCGACCTGGCCTCGCGGCAGGTCCTGGTGCTCGGCACCGGGGAGATGAGCGAGCTGACCGCGCAGGCGCTGAGCGCGCAGGGGGCGGGAACGATCTTCGTCGCCAACCGCAGGCGCGATCGCGCCCGCGAGCTCGCTGCCCGCTTCCACGGCCGCGCGGTCGGCTTCGACGAGCTTCCGCGGGAGCTCGAGCTGGCCGACATCGTGCTGGCCTCGACCGCGTCCCAGCACACCATCCTCGGCCACGACGAGCTGGCGATGGTCATGCGCGAGCGCCAGGGGCGGCCCCTGCTGCTGATCGACATCGCGGTGCCGCGTGACCTCGACCCGCTGTGCGCTGAGCTGCCAGGCGTGACGCTGCACGACATCGATGACCTCCAGGCCGTGGTCAGACGCAACCTGAGGGTCCGTCAGGCCGAGGCGCGCCGAGCCGAGGCGATCATCGAGGAGGAGATCCAGCGATTCGCCGGCTGGCTGGGCTCACTCGAAGTGGTCCCCACGATCGCCGCACTGCGCGCCCGCGGGGAGGAGATCGTCGACGGCGTGCTGGCCGAGAACGCGGAACGCTGGGAATCGCTCTCGCAGCGCGACCGCGCGCGTGTGGAGGCCGTGGCCCGCACGGTGGTCAACCGGCTGCTTCACGAGCCGACGGTGCGCATGAAGCGCACGGACAGGGATCGCGTGCATGCCCGGCTGCAGGTGCTGCGCGAGCTGTTCGGGCTCGAGGACGCTCCCGAGGCGGCCGGGGTCGACGGAGACCTCGACGGGGCGCAGGTCCGCGAGCTGCCGGCGCCGGCCGAGCGGGCGCGCCGGTGAATGGTTCGTCCCGTAAGTCCGTACGCCGTTGGGCGAGACCCGGGGGCCGCCAGGCAAGGACGCAGGATCGAAGGAATATCAAAGGTATTTCGAGATTCGAGGACGCCGCATGGCGGTCATCCGGAGCTGTCCAAGGGTGTGCGGATTTGCGGGAGGGACCATGAGGCTCGGGACCCGCGGCAGCGCCCTGGCGCTGGCCCAGGCCCGACTGGTGGCCGACGCCCTGGGCGGAGCGACGCTCGTCGAGATCGTCACCTCCGGTGACCGTGCGGCACCGGTCGGGGACAAGTCGCGCTGGGTCAAGGAGCTCGAGCACGCGTTGCTGCAAGGTGAGGTCGACATCGCCGTGCACTCCGCCAAGGACGTGCCCGGGGAGCTGGCCCCCGGGCTCGAGATCGTCGGCGTGCCCGCGCGGGGCGACCCCCGCGATGCGCTGTGCGGCGCCGCATCGGTGCAGGCCCTGCCCCCGGGCGCCCGCGTGGGCACCAGCAGCCTGCGGCGGCAGGCCCAGCTGCTGGCAATGCGCGAGGACCTGGACGTGGTGCCGATGCGCGGGAACGTCGACACCCGACTGGGAAAGCTCGACCGCGGCGAGTTTCAGGCCGTGGTCCTGGCTCGCGCCGGGCTGCAGCGCCTCGGACGCACGGAGGCGAGCGTAGCCCTGAACGCCGAGGCCTTCGTGCCGGCACCCGGCCAGGGAACGCTGGCGCTCGAGGGGCGTGAGGGAGACGAGGCGATCGGCGCCGCAGCCGCACGCCTCACCAACCCCGACGCCCTGGCCTGCCTGGCAGCCGAACGGGCGCTGACGGCGACGCTCGGCGGAAGCTGCCACACGCCGATCGGCGCGTACGCTGAGCCACTGGCGGGCGGCCAGCTGGCACTGCGGGCCTTCGTGGGACTGCCGGATGGCTCGGTATGGATCCGCGACCGGCAGGAAGGCTCCGCGGGGCAGCCCGAAGCGCTTGGCCGCGAGGTGGGCGAGCGGCTGCTCGCCGCCGGGGCGGGCGAGCTGCTCGAAGCGGCCGAAGCGGCGGCGTGAGCAGCCGGGTCTACCTCGTGGGCGCCGGCCCGGGGGACCCGGGGCTGCTCACCGCGCGCGCGCTCGAGCTCATCGCCTCGGCGGACGCGATCCTCTACGACCGCTTGGTCCCCGAGGGCGTCCTCGACGGCGCACGCGAGGGGGCCGAGCTCGTGTTCGTGGGCAAGCGCTCCGCCGCCAAGGGCGAGTTCACGCCGCAGGCCGACATCGACCGTCTGCTGCTCGACCACGCGCGCGGTGACCGTGCGGTCGTGCGCCTGAAGGGCGGCGACCCGTTCGTGTTCGGCCGCGGCGGCGAGGAGGCCGAGGTGCTGCGGCGCGCCGGCATCGCCTTCGAGGTCGTTCCCGGCGTCACGGCGGGAGTGGCTGCGGCGGCGTACGCGGGCATTCCCGTGACCCACCGCGATCACGCCAGCGCGGTGGCGTTCGTGACCGGCCACGAGGACCCGGAGAAGCCCGATTCGGCGCTGCGCTGGGACGCGCTGGCCGCCTTCCCGGGCACGCTGGTCTTCTACATGGGAGTGCGGCGCCTGCCGGACATCGTCGCCGCCCTTGCCGCCGCGGGGCGCCGGAGCGACGAGCCCGCGGCCGTCGTCGCGCAGGGGACGCTGCCCGCGCAGCGGGTGGTGACCGGCACGCTCGCGACCATCGCCGAGCTCGCGAGCGCGGCACGCGTCCGCGCACCGGCGATCACCGTCGTCGGTGCGGTTGCGGGACTGCGCCCGACGCTGGCCTGGTTCGAAGCGCGCCCCCTCCACGGCCGCACGGTCGCGGTCACTCGCGCGCGTGCGCAGGCGAGTGAGCTGGCCGCGCGCCTGCGCGAGCTCGGCGCCGCGGTCGTCGAGGCGCCGACCATCCGCATCGAGCCTCTCTCGCCGGCCATCCCGGACCTCGGAAGCTACGACCTCGTGTGCCTGACCAGCCCCAACGGCGCTCGCCTGCTGTTCGAGGGCCTGGCCGCCGACGATCGTGACACGCGCGCCCTTGCCGGGGCGACCGTCGCCGCCATCGGGCCGGGGACCGCGCGAGCGCTGCGCGCCCAGGGCATCCGTGCCGACGTCGTGCCCGAGCAAGCAATGGCCGAAGCGCTCGTGCAGGCGCTGCGCGACGTGCCGGTCACGCGCGCGCTGGTGGCGCGGGCACGCGAGGCGCGCGACGTCCTCCCCGACGCGCTGCGCGAGCGCGGCGCGCGGGTGGACGTGCTCGCGCTCTATGAGACCGTGGCCGAGCCGCTGACCGCGGCAGCACTCGACGCGGCCCGCAGCGCCGACTACCTCACGTTCACCTCGTCATCGACGGTGCGCTTCTTTCACGCCGCCGTCCATGGAGACATCAGACGCTCGGATGCCACGCGCATCGTGTCGATCGGTCCGGTGACCAGCGAGACGCTGCGCGAGGTCGGCCTCGAGCCGCACGTCGAGGCGCCGCGGCACGACATCGACGGCGTGGTCGAGGCGCTGCTGACGGACGCCCAGCGCCATCCGCCAGCAGCCGCGTCCTCGTGACCCCCTCACTGGGCACACCCAGGGTTCACCTGCGGCGCGTCGACTCGACCAGTCAACGAGCGCGCGACCTGGCCGCCGCGGGGGCGCCGCACGGCACGCTCGTGACGGCTGCCGAGCAGACGGCGGGGCGAGGGCGCCAGGGCCGCAACTGGGTCGCCGCCCCCGGTCAGGCGCTGCTCATGTCGCTGCTCCTGCGCGAATGGCCGGCCCTTCTGCCGCTGGCCGCGGCCGCCGCCGTCGCCGAGGCCGTCGGCGAGACGGCGATGATCAAGTGGCCCAACGACGTGCTCCTGTTCGATCGCAAGGTGGCGGGCATCCTCGCGGAGGGACGCCCGCAGGCGGGCTGGATGGTCCTGGGCATCGGGCTCAACGTAGCTGTGCGCCGCGAGGACCTGCCGGTGGAGCTCAGAAACACGGCGGCCACGCTCGGATTGCCTCCCAGCGCCATCGAGCCCAACCTCGCGCGGGTGGTCGAGCGCCTGCAACGATGGCTGAGCGCGCCGCCCGCAGCCGTTGTGGCCGCCGTGCGCGCCCGCGACGCGCTCGCCGGCCGCGAGGTGCGCTACGGAGACGTCACCGGTCGAGCCCGCGGCATCGATGATCACGGGCGGCTGCTCGTCCTGCGCGCTGACGGCGGCGAGGACCTTCTCGACGCCGGCGAGGTGCACCTCACCCCCGCTGCGCCGTAAGAGTCCCATCACACAAGCGTTGCGAGCGCCCGGCCTACCATGGCCCTCATGACAACGAA
The DNA here is from genome assembly GCA_038231895.1 of Solirubrobacterales bacterium. Taxonomy (GTDB): domain Bacteria; phylum Actinomycetota; class Thermoleophilia; order Solirubrobacterales; family Solirubrobacteraceae; genus JALYZC01. The sequence continues at coordinate 7,080 of JBBSIW010000001.1, forward strand.
AAACAAAGAGGCGAACAACACGAAGCATGAAACGGACGAAACCACGTCAACACCGGCGGTGGAGCCCGGGGAGCGCGAAGTGCGATTGGGGTACGTGGCCCCCAACGGCATCGGGGCCAGCATGTACGGGCTCGTACAGCTCGGGACGACCAAGCGTCCACAGTTGGCTCAGGATCTGCGCGGCAGCGTCGAGCTGCGCTTCCGCGAGGACTACGCCCCCGTACGCATGAACTTCGCCTCGGACGGAATCCTCGTCGAGGACTCCCAGGAGGAGAACGGCTGGAAGCCCGAGCTCGTCATCTCGGGCTCCCTGCCCGACATCGTCAAGCTCACCGCCGCCCCGTTCTTCGGGGGCCTGCCCAAGATCACCGACGCCCGGGGGCGTGCCGCTCTGGCCAGCATGGCCGGGGGGAAGATCAAGATCGAGGGGAGCGCGGTCCTCGCACGCCGGCTCCTCAAGCTGCTGGAGATCTGAGCGCGCTAACCACGAGCGGGCGCATCGCCGCTCTCCAGCGCCTCGTCGAGCGCGGAATCGATCGGAACCTTCTCAAGCGCGCGCGGCGGTGAGGGCGTCAACTGCCCCGTTGACCTCGGCCACGACCTCTTCGGGCGCCGGCGTGGCGGCCTTGGCGTTGGCCTTGGCCTTCCCGGCCGCCACGGGCTTCTGCCCCTCGGGCTTTCCCGCGCCCTTGCGCCGCCGACGTGAGCCGCGGCCCCGGCGGCTCTTGGGGAAGTTGCGCATGAGCTCGCGGGCCAGCGCCGAGGGCTTGCGCGACATCCGGGTGCGCGCACCGTCGAGCGCCTGCTGAGCCTCTGGCGTGTGCGCGAGCGCCGCCGCCAGCAGCGCGGCTGAAAGGCGGCGATCCTGCTTGCGGGCGGCGTGCACGATCCGTCGGGCGTTGCGTGCGTGCGCGCTGCCCGAGGAGTTCACCAGCAGCCCGAGCAGTCGCTTGGTCTCGGGCCAGCGCTGAACCGCGTACTCCTCGTGCACGTCCCGTGTGTACTCGGCCATGCGCCAGATCCAGGCGTTGGCCTGGTCGCGGCGGCCGATGCGCTTCTCGGCCAGCGCCTGGAGCATGACCTTCACGCCCTCGCGCTGCTCCTCGCGCGACCACGTGCCGATGATGTCGATCGCCTCGTCGAAGGCCTCGGCGTCACGGGCGGCGGCGATCTCCTGGAGCGCGCGCACCCGAAGCTGCGTGTTGCGGTTGCGCTGCACCGCGGTGATGAGATAGCGGCGCTTGAGCTCGCCCTGGCGGTCGAAGTGCAGCATGGCCTTGGCCCGGCGCCACCCGTTGGGCGCCACCCGGGCGCCGGCCAGGGCCGCCCACACGTGCTGCTCCCCGTAGTCGAGGTGCTCGACGGCGATGCGCCACAGCTCGCGCTCGAAGACCTCCGCCCGACGATCGGGGTCGGCGGTGACCGGCAGCACCCGGCGCTCGACCCGGACGCGGCGCCCGCGCCCGCGGCGCACCGGCCCGACGACGATCGCGCCGCCGCGATAGACGTCGCGGTCGAGCAGCGAGTGCAGCGTCACCACCGGGTCGTCGTGCCGAGTGGCGGGATGGACGAAGTCGACCACGATGCCCGCCTCCTTGCCCTGGTGGCGACGGGTCACCCGCCCGACGCGCTGCTGGTAGATGCGCCGAGACGCGGTTGGCGCAAGATGCATGCAGACGGTGGCGCGCGGGGAGTTCCAGCCCTCGGCGAGCAGCTGGGCATTGACCAGCACGTCGATCTCGCCGCGCTCGTAGGCGGCGAGGAGGTGCGCGAGCTCGCGCTTGGGGGTCTCGCCGGAGACGGCCTGGGCCTTGATCCCCTCGTTGCGCATCGCCTCGGCAACGTTGTAGGCATGGCGCACGCCGGCGGCATAGATCACGCCGGGCACGCGGTTGAAGCGGCTCTTGTAGAGGTCGGCGACCGCGAGATTGAACGGGAGCTGATCGAGCAGCTCTGCGAGCAGCTCCTGGTCGAACTCGGTGTCGATGTCGCCGCGGCGCAGCGGGACCTTGGCGATCGTGCGCACTCCCGGGCCGGGGGGGATGCGAACGCAGCGCAGCGGAGCGATGACACCCCGGCGCGCGGCCTGGGCGAGGTCGAACCGCGAGGTCTGCGTAGGGAACAGGTCGGTGACGTGACGGGCGATCAGCGCGCCCGTCGCGGTCATCCCGACGAAGACCGGACCCGACCAGCGACGGATCGACGCGCTCGTCTTCTCGCCCAGCGCCGTGTGCGCCTCGTCGCAGATGACGATCGCGTAGGCGTCGGACACGCGTCCGGCGTTGCGCACGTACCACTGGTAGGTCTCCACGGTGACCGGACCGTTCGCGGGGTCCTTGCCGTCGAGTAGAGCGGGCGACAGGCGCTTGGCGTAGCCGCGGTCGCGCAGCTCGCCGTTGAACTGGTCCACGAGGTTGCGCCGGTGGGTGAGGATGAGGATGCCCCCGGTTCGCGACGCCTCGACGAACCCCAGCGCCGCCACCGTCTTCCCCGAGCCGGTCGCGTGCTCGAACCAGAACCGCCGGGCCGCATTTGGATCCTCGTCCTGCTCGGGCAGCTGGTCCTCGCCCTCGGGTTCGGGCTCGTCCCAGTCGTGGGGGTCCTCATCGGGCTCCGCGTCGTCGTCGTCGTCCTCCTCGATGGCGAGGGGCATGAGCCCGTCGGGAGCGTCGTCGACAAGCATCGGCGCGGCGCCATTGCCGTTCCCGTTGGCGTCTGCATGGCGCTGGGCCTCCGCGGTCAGTGCGATCAGGGTGCCGGAGAGCGCATCGACCTGATGGGCGGTGAGCACCGTGCCATCGGCCAGATGCGGCTCCTGCTGGGCAAGCAGGCGCTCCAGTCCGAGCAGAAGCGAGTAGTCCCGGCGCCATTGAACCGACGGGCGCTCCTCGCCGGCTTCGAGCTCGGCCAGCGCGGCGTCCAGCGCGCGGCGTCGAGCCGTCCCCGGGGCGAGCGCCTCGTCGGTCTGCTCCCCTGCGTAGACGAACGTTTCACGGGTGAACTGGTCAGCCCGCTCGATGTCGTCAGGCGAGGGAAGCGGAACGGCGGCGGTGACCGCTGGCGTGGAGTCAGCCATAGAGGCTTTCGTACTTGGCGAAGGGGGGACCGGAGAATCGTCTCTCCGTCTCTCGGCCCGAGCCGGTACCACCCGGCCTTGCGCGACGGCCGCTGGCCCAGGGGCCGCAGCAGGTAGTACGGAGGATACACGTATCGGCGGCAAAACCCGCGAGCGATAGCGCGTCAGGATCGCGCCATGATTTCGTGCTGTGCGCTTTCGACTACCAGACGGTTGCGGCGCCGTGAGCGGAGATGGAGGGGTCGCGGGTCACGATCGGCAGCTCCTCCACGGCAGCCTGGGCTACGAGAAGCCGGTCGAAGGGATCGCGTATCGGCCTGCCGGCGAGCTCGACGAAGGGCAGCGCTTGCAGCGCTCGCCCGTGCTTTGGCGTGATCGACAGCAAGACGAACCCCTCGGCGAGCAACTCCTCAATCCAGTTGTCGGGGACCTTCAGCTTTCCGAGCGATGCCTTGATCGCCACCTCGAAGAGCGTGCCCGCGCTCACCAGCGGCTGCTCAGAGGCGGCGATCGCCTCCCGCGCCGACGCGGACAGCCGCGGATCGCCGGCGAGCCACCAGAGCGCGGCGTGCGTGTCGAGCAGCGCACGCACGGATCGTCAGTCGAGCAGACCGAGCGCGCGCGCAACGTCATCAGGCCAGGCGTCGAAGTCCTCCGTCATCTCGATCTGTCCGGCCAGGGAGCCCGGTTCGCGACCTTGGGCTTCCCGCGGGGGCACAGGCACCAGCCGGGCGACGGGCTGCTGCCCGCGGCGAAGCTCCACCGGCTCGCCACGCTCGGCCAAGGCCACCAGCTTCGAGAGGTGCGTCTTCGCTTCGCCAATGGAGAAGGAGTGGGTCATGCAGCGCATGCTACCGATGCTTGACCAACTTGGCCAAGCGGCTGGCGGTTCGTGACCTTCGTAGTGGGTCCAGGTGACCCACTTGGAGCGGCGCGGGGTCCTAGGCAATGTATGCTGCGTACATCGTGAAGCGAACGCAGATCTATCTCGACGAAGAGCAGGCGACTCAACTGGATCAGCGAGCCGCTTCCGGAGGCACCACGCGGTCGGAGCTGATTCGAAGGGCCGTCGATGACTACCTGCGACAACCTGCTGACGGGGACGAGTGGCGAGCCCGTTGGAAGGCCGCAGTCGAGGCGACGGCCGGCATAGCCCCCTACCTGCCTCAGGGGCACGAGTACGTGAACGCACTGCGTAAGGCGGACAGGCAACGCCAGGAGGAGCTGGATCGGCGCTGGCGACGGTGAGGACCGTCCTCGACGCGACGGTCCTGATCGACCACCTGAGAAACGACCCGCTCGCAATCGCCTATCTGCACGCATTCGATGTGCCACCGCTGTGCTCGGAGGTCACTCGGATCGAGGTGCACCGCGGCGTCAGATCAGCCGAGCGGAGAGCGATGGAGGCGATCTTCGAGCTGATCGAGTGGATCGCCGTGGACGAGTCGATCGCCCTGCGGGCCGGCGAGCTCGGGCGACAATGGCGCGCGAGCCATCCGGGGATCAGCTCAATCGATCTCGCCGTGGCCGCGACCGCCCAGGCTCACCTGGCGACGGTTGCGACCTCGAACGTCAGGCACTTCCCGATGTTCCCCGGGCTGCGGGCGCCGTACTGAGCGGGCTTCGAGGCGACGAGCGGGTCGGCTCGAAGGGTGCGCCTGAGCTGGCCGTGATACCGAGTTCGAGTGGCCCCTTGGCTACCGGTGTCGGTCGATCACGCGATACCGAGAACCGCACCCACGCAGCTCCGCACCTCTGCCAGCTCCTCGAGTCCCAGCGTGCTGAGCCGCTCGCCCAGGTCCTTCTTCCGGATCGTGAACAGGTTGTCGCAGCGCACGACGCTCTCCCGAAGACCGTGCCGACGATCGGAGATTCCACCGAGTACCCGCGGATCCTGGTTGTGAGGAGCGCGACCACCACTTCGGTCGAGCTGTTGATGAGAATCTGGTCGGAGATCACAACCGCGGGATGCGCTCCATGCGCCGGAAAGTCGACCATGAAGATGTCGCCCTCGCCTATGAGCGGCACGCAAGACCGTCCGGGAGGGAGTCACTCGGCAGCGTCGTCCGAGTAGGGGAGTCGTCGCGAGGCCTGTCCGAGGAGACGGAGCCCTGAGTCCCCTGCCCAGTCCTCGGCAGAGAATCCCGCTCCCACGGTCATGGAGCGATTCCCGATCGGCCTCGTGCTTGGGGGCCTGGGTCCTCACGCGCCAAGGATCCCCAGGACGCCACCTGTTCCTGGGCCGCCTGTTGGACCAGCGAGATCATCGCGGCCAGCGCGACGTAGGGCCGACGGATCGCGCATCGAATCGAGCCTCACCGATCAGCAACGCATTGGACTGAGGCGGGCGGACCGCCCGTGTCTCCCGACCGCCGCCCCCGGCGACGGTCGATCTGGTTCGTTTGGAGTGACGACCCCCCGCCGGAGGTGGGGCGGGGAATCGATCGCCTGTTGGCCGAAGTCCAGTAGTTGGGGCACATCGCTAAGCTCGGTCGCCTGTCGTGGACGCGGTGGCGCTGGCCAGGCGGCTGCCGGGGCCGCGCGCCGATGCGCCGCTTGCGGGACCGCGATTGACTCGGACGAGTCGCGCATGGCGACCGCCGAGCGCGGGGGGAGGAGCCGCAGCGCCCGCTTGTGGCAAAGGGTCAGCCCGAAGTGCTAGCAGCGGTCAAGCGCGCTCGATGCCCAACGCCACCATCAGAGCAGCGTCGAGGACCGCGATATCCACGAGGCTGACGGAACCGCGACGCCGGGACAGCGCGGACTTCTCGACTGTGACGATATCGTCGCAGTTGACGACGCTGTCGTGGTCAAGCCCGTGTTCGCGGCCAAGCGGTACTTCAGCAGGGTGCCCCCGCACGTTCGACGGTCACCAGCGCCACCGTGACCCGTCGGAGAGCCGGAATGGCTTCATCGCGGGTGAGCACAACGGATGGATGTCGGCCGACCCGCGGCAACTCGACATCCCAGATGTCGCCACGCCTCATGCCGTTCAATTGGCCGATCCGACGATTGCGCTATGGTGCCGAGGAGGAGTCCTCCTCCACAACTCTCGCGAGGAGCTCGGCGCCTGCCTCACCCAGCTTCGGATCCTGAGGCGAGCCCCGGTAAGCCCTTCGATATGCCTCTGCGATGTCTTGCCGCTCCGAGACCGAGCGAGCAACGCGGGGAATGCTTGCGCGCAAGAGGTCAGCGGCACTCGCGAATCCCCCTCCTTGGCAGCTCGCTCCAAGGTTCGGAACTCCTCGTCCGACAGATCCACCGTGATCCGCGCCGCCATCACGATAATGGTAGGCGAGGAAGTCCACGCTCGTGGTACCCTACCATTGGTTCGATGTATTGTGGTGATAGACCGCCGCTCCGTTGAAGGGATGTTTCGTGCTGTGCCACGGGCCATAGGGTCCATTCCGGGCGACGAGGACGCAGACTGTCGCTCCTTGCTTCGCCCGGCTCCGTTGAAGCGCGCGGGAACCGCGGGTTAGGGTCTTTAGGTCATCGATCTTGACATCGACAGGAGAGGCCAGGTTGTTGCAGGCAGAATCGGATTTCGCCCAGCTGTTCGAGGCGATGACCGGCCATGGTCCGGACGCCTACCAGCGGGCGCTCGCACTGGCTGAGCAGCCGCCCAGCGTGCTCGAGGTGCCAACCGGCTGCGGCAAGACACAGGCGGTCATAGGTGCTTGGCTCTTTCAGCGCCGCGTCGGGCGCGGACCCCGCAGACTGGTCTATGCATTGCCGATGCGATCGCTCGTCGAACAGACAGCCCAGGTAGCAAGAACGATGGTCGAGCGATTCGACGCGAGCGACCGCCCAAGTGTCCACGTCCTTATGGGGGGGGAGCAGCGGCCCGCCAACGACTGGCGACGGACCCCCGAAGCCGATCAGATACTGATTGGGACGATCGACATGCTGCTCTCCCGGGCCCTCAACCGGGGGTACGCCGAGAGCCGGTTCGCGTGGCCGATCGCGTTTGGGTTACTGAACGCAGATTGTCGGTGGGTGTTCGATGAGGTCCAGCTCATGGGCCCGGCTCAGACCACCTCGGCTCAACTGGACGGGCTTCGCGCCGCCCTGGGAACGGCCATTCCGTGTGAGACGATGTGGGTCTCCGCTACGGTCGATCGGGACGCCCTAAAGACCGTGGACCGACCCGAACTGGGCGAAGTCATGTCTCTGCCGGAGCAGGACCGACAGGGCCGTCTCGCCACACGGCTGGGCGCGACCAAGATCGCCGAGCGGGTGGACGTCGCCAACGAGGCTGCCGCGGACGTGCCACAACGGGTTGCCGCGTTGGCAGTCGAGCGCCACGTCGCCGGAACGCGCACGCTGGTCGTCCTCAATACGGTCCAGGAGGCCCAGCAGACCTTCAAAGAGCTCACCCGGCTGATGGCCGACGGGGGACGGTCCCAGGTGCTCCTTCACTCGCGCTTCCGGCCGCAGGATCGAGCGCTGCACATGCAGGCCGCTCTCGCGGAACCGTCCTCAGCGGGCACAATCCTCGTCTCGACGCAAGTGGTCGAAGCTGGAATCGACCTCTCTTCCAGGACGCTGATCACTGCGCTCGCCCCCTTTTCGTCGATCGTGCAGCGGCTGGGCCGGTGCAACCGCGCCGGAGAGGAAGAGGAAGCCAGGTTCCTGTGGCTCGATCGTGGACCTCTCGAGGAGAACGCCGCCGGCCGGAAGGCCGCGGCGCCCTATACCCCGACCGACCTGGAACGCGCCCGACAGGCGCTACAGAAGCTGGACGGCGGGTCGCTGTCACCGAGCTTTCTCGAGTCTGTCGAGGTCCAGAAGAGCCGGGAGACGCCGGCGACCCTGCGTCGCCGCGATCTACTTGACCTCTTCGACACGGCTCCCGACCTCTCCGGCACCGATATCGACATCGCCCCTTTCATCCGCCCAGATGACGAGCGGTCAGTCACGGTGTTCTTTCGGGCCCTCGACGGGCGGACTCCCGGCTCCGAGGAGCCTGTCCCCACACCAGAAGAGCTGGTCCAGGTGCCGCGGACCGAGGTCGTCAAACGCCCCTACTGGATACCCGATCACGTCAATGGCGCTTGGATCGCGGGGGGGGCGAACCGACCCCCTCCGCCAGGAGCAAACGTGATGCTCGACGCAGCGGGCGGCGGCTATGACTCGCAAATCGGATGGTCCAGGACCCTCTCCAGGAGCCCGGTGGAACCGGTCGAGCCCGCGGTCAAGCGCGGCGTCCCGGGGTATGCCACCGACGACTTCGGCAAAGAGCCCCAGCAGCTCCGCCTGCACCTCGAACGCGTGACCAAGGCCGTCGTCGCTCTCGCGGAGGCCCTCGGCCTCGACGACTGGCGCGAAGAGCTTTCGGCCGCGGCGGCGGTTCATGACCTCGGCAAGGCACATGACACCTTCCAAGTCCTCATGCGAGAGGCGATCGGGAAGGACCTCACGGCTGACGGCGAGTCCCCTCTGTGGGCGAAGAGCGGCACGACCGGCGGCCGCTATAACCGGCGCTACTTCAGGCACGAGCTGGCCAGCGCTCTCGCCCTGGAAGCGGTTGCCGAGCAGGTCGCAATCCCGAGCTTCCCCCTCACGCGCTACCTCGTCGCCGCGCACCACGGTCGGGTGCGGGTGGCGATCCGCCCCGCTCCCGGAGAGGAGGCCCCGAGTGACGCCGCGCTGGGCAGCCGCTTCGCACTCGGCGTGGTCGACGGCGACCGGCTCCCCGCCGTAGAGACGCCACTTGGCAAGACCCCGGCGGTGTCGCTGGACTTGGCGCCGATGGAGCTGGGTGCGGAGGACTCTTGGGTTGACCAGGCGCTGACGCTCCGGGACGACCCAGGCCTGGGCCCATTCCGGCTGGGTCTGCTCGAAGCTGTGGTCCGGATGGCGGACTGGAGGGCGAGCGGTGCCTGAGGTCCGGCTGACCGGGTGCGGAGCTCGCCCCCTGGCCGGGTATCTGAAGGCGCTCGGCGTCTTGAGGGTCCTCGCCCGTCAAGTCGACCGCTCGACCCGCGCACGGTGGGGCGGCACCGGATTCGAGTTGCACTCGGACCTTACGGAGGACGAGCTGCGGACGTTCTTCTCGGAGAGGTTCGCGCCCAGCCCGATCCTTTCGCCTTGGAACGGTAGAAGCGGCTTCTATGAACGCGGTGGAACGGCAGCTGTGGGAGCGCTCGCGTCGATCGAGCAGAGCAGCGGTGATCGGCTGCGCTCCTACCGCGCGCTGATCGGACAGACGCGAGAGATCCTGCTGAACCTGGGGCTCGTCGAGAAGCCCGCTGAGAGGGACAAGGAACGGCTTGTGCGAGCACTGCGAGAGCGCTGGCCCGACACAGGAATCGAATGGCTGGACGCGGCGATCGTGATCGCCGGAGAAGGTCCCGCGTACCCGCCGCTGCTCGGCTCCGGTGGCAACGAGGGCAGCTACGACTTCTCGTCCAACTACATGCAAGCCTTGAGAGAAGCCTTGGAGGGGAAGCGAAGCGCGGAGCTGCTCGACGCATCGCTGCTCGGCTCCAGCGCTCAGCTCGAGCGCCTTGCTCTCGCCCATCTTCAGGGTGATGCTTCGCCCACCAACTCGCCGAAGGGTGACGCTGGGTCCCTCGGCAACCCGTGGGATCTGGTGCTTGCGGTCGAGGGCAGCCTGTCATTGGTTGGCGGGGCGGCACGCCGGCACGCCGATGGGGCGAAGGGCCTTATGACCGCACCGTTCACGGTGCGCGCCACCGCCGCGGGCTACGGCGGTGCGGTTGCCGGAGAGAAGGGTCGGGCAGAGATCTGGCTTCCGATCTGGCGGGGTTGGGCCAGCCACTCCGAGATCGGCAACCTGATTCGCGAATCGCGGGCCCAGGTACGCAGCGGTCATGGAATGCGAAGCGCGCGCAGCGGACTTGACTTCGCCAGAGCCGCCGGTGAACTCGGCGTGGCGCGAGGAATCGATGCGTTCGAGCGCTACACGATCCTCGAGCGTTATGGACAGACGAACCTCGCGGTACCCGCCGGACGCATACAGGTTGCGCCCCGGCCTGCCGCGGCCGCGCTGCAGAGCATCGACCCGTGGACTGGTGCTTTGCTCAGGTTCGCAGGCACTGACCACTGCCCGAACGGAGTGAGGATCGCCATCCGCCAGCTGGAGCGTTCCTGCTTCGACCTCGCCGCACGCGGACGGCCGGAGGACGCGATAGCCGCCCTCGAACACCTGGGTGCAGCAGAAGCCGCACTCGCCCGCTCCGGCACCGCACTCGGCTCGGGATTGCGTCCACTGCGAAACGCGCCAGCGGCTCCATGGGTGAGTGCCGCCGACGACCGTTCGGCCGAGTTTGCCCTCGCGGTCAGCATCGGATCGCTGAACAGCCACGCGCGCAATGCCCCCGACATCCGCGACTACCTCCACGGGACCAGGAAGGCAGACAAGGCCATGCGAGAGTTCGATCCCGATCGACGGCACCTGCTGTCGGCGTCTTCGGCTGTTGGCCTGCTCGCGGCCATCCACGCGCGCAGCCACCTCGACGCCGCACGCGCCGCCACTCGCGCACCGGAAAACAGGACGGACCGGCTTGGGTTCGAGTGGGGAACCTGGTGCGACCCTCGAGTCACGCGCCTCCTCGTCGACGACAAGCTTGACGCCGACCGCGCCATGCGACTGGTCCACGGTCTGGCCATGCTCGACCATCGAGGCCAGACCGCCACCGTGAAGCGGCGCGGCGACTTGCCGCCCGCGCCAGTCCCCGCCTACGACGCACTCGCGCTCGCTTGGTGGAGAAGGTCAGATGCCGCTGGTCCGGTCGATGATGTGCAGCTCGGGCCCCGCCCTGGCTGGGCCGCGCGACTGGCGGCGGGCTCGGTAGCCCCCGTCTTGCAGGACGCCCTCCTGCGCCTCCGTGTGGCTGGACTCCCGCTCGTCCCGGACTTCAGGGATCTGGCCACCGGGGCACCTCGTGGCGAGCTGCTGGCGGCCGCGCTTCTTGTGCCGGTGGGCGAAAGAGAGCTGGCGGCGCTCGAACGACGGCTCGTCCTCAAAGACGAGACCGACACCAACAGGGAGGACGACTGATGATCGACGGACTAGCGAACGAAAGCCGGATCCTGCTGAAGGCGCGCTACACGCCCACGGTCGGTTCGAGCTTTCAGCCGACGGGATTTCCGGACCTTGGTGCCGCCGTCTTCGATCGTCCCGTGCCGGAGGGCGAAACGCGTACCGCCGTTCTCGTCGAGTCGGTGCAGTCGCTTGCCAACCATCTGGAGGCCACTGCCTGGAGTCACTCAGTCGAGCGGCCCGTGGAAGAGCTCGCACGGCTTCCCTACGTGGAGGTTCGCGGGAAGGGCGAGCGCTTTCTTACCTCATCGCGGCTCGACCCTCACCGGCTGGCTGGCGCCTATGTGCGCAACGCCTGGCTCGACGGCACGCAGATGTTGGACGTCATCACCGATCGGCTTGGTCTGGAGAAGGGCGTGCCCATGGACTGGCGGCGGGCGTACGAGGGCGTGTTCAACCTCGATCCGCTGTGCCTCGTGCACGGGGTCTTCTTCTCCGATCCGAAGTGGAGGGACTACGGCAACCCAAAGGTGCGCCGAGCAGTGACCGCCGTGATGGAGGCTCACGGAGCCCGGCCTGTGGTTTCTGGCGGGGTAAAGCGAGACGACGTGAACCCAACCAAGGGCGAGAGCCGTACCTCGACCGAGGGCTACGGCTTCGTGCCCTTCGGGCGAACCGAGTACACGGCCGAGCGTATCGAGCTCGGGGTGTCCGTAGACGTCGAGCAGATACGGGGATACGGCCTTGAGGACGGGAAGACCGAGCTTCTCATCGCGGTCGCTCTGTGGGAGCTGCGAATGCTCCTGGACCGACCCCTGCGGCTGCGGACAGCCTGCGACCTCGAACGGGAGGAGAGGATCGACATTCGCCGTCCAGAGGGTTGGCGGCTTCCGGCAGCTGAGGAGCTGGCCTCGAAGATCGCTTCGGCCGAGGTCGCGTTCGAGACGACCGTCCACTCTGCACGCCTCGTCTAACGCGTGGTCGGCCTCGAAGTCAGATTCGAGCTGGGGCGCTACCACGCCACGCCGTGGGGCGCTCACGTCAACGACGCGGCCGTCGAATGGCCACCGAGTCCGTGGCGTCTCGTGCGAGCGCTGTACTCCGCGTCGCGGACGAACACGCAGATGATCGGCCTACTAGCAGCGGTAGATCAAGCGCTACAAGCGCTGATCGACGCGCCGCCGCCGGTCTATCAGCTGCCCAGCGCGCTTCCTGGACACACCCGGCACTACATGCCGAAGGCGAGCTATTCACCGCTCGCCACCAGCGAGACAGCGAAGGTGATCGATGCCTATCTTGCAATATCCCCGGCGACACCGCTGCGCGCGTGGTGGAACGCCGATCTGGGGACAGGAGCCATGGAGGCGCTGTCTGCGGCGGCACGGTCGGTCGGCTACCTGGGCCGCTCGGAAGCCATCTGCTCGATCACGGTCACAACAGGCGTAGGACCGCCCAAGGTGCCATTGGTGGAACCGTTCGTCGCAGGCGACACGGAGCACGAGCCACAGCTCGTTGAGTTGCTGTGCCCCGAGCCAGGTCAGCCGCTTGACACGATCGCGGTGTCGGTGACGGAGCTGCGTAGCAAGCGGCGTGTCGTGCCCCCCGGAACCAGACGCATCGCCTACGCCTTGCCGAGCGAGCCGACTAACGCAAGTCCCCCCTACGCGGGCGCCGGCTCACCCCTCCCCACTCTGGCGATGTATCGGCTTCGCGGCGGAAGCCGGCCGGCCGTGACCGAGGCTGTTGCCGTGGGACAGGCGGTCCGCAGCGCGCTTCAATCTCGCTTTGGAAAACGCCAGCGCGGCTCTGCCTCCGAGACGTTCAGCGGCAGGGCCGCGGACAGGCCGCGCGCGGATCAACACCGCCACGCCCACTTCTTGGCTACCTCAGACGGCGACGGGCGTCGTATCGACCGACTGTACGTATGGGCGCCTGAGGGATTCGGCCGAGACGAGGTCGAGGCACTTGCGGGTCTCTCATTCATCCGGCTACATGAGGTTCCCGACCTACAGTGTGCCCTTGCCAGCCTCGGAACCGATACTGAGCTTTCACTTCCCGGCCTCTTGGGGCCGGCTAGCGCTTGGCGCTCCCTAACGCCGTTCGGCCTAGTACGTCATCCGAAGTACCGAAACGGCGAAGTAACCGACGCGCCCGAGGATCAGATCCGAAGCGAGCTCAAGTACCGCGGATTTCCGGTTCCTGTGGAAGTGGCGATGGAGAAGGGCTCGTGGCACCGCTTCCGCGGCTCAAGAGCCGGAAGCTCACGCCTGGAGCGGGCCAGGCTTGTGGGAGTTCGCCTTCGGTTCGACCGCCAAGTCACGGGCCCAGTGGCACTCGGTGCCCTGTCTCACTACGGCCTTGGCCTGATGCAGCCGGACGGCTGAGATGCCGGCCGGCGATGTCCCCGACCTCATCCCCGCCCGCATCCTCAACGAGCACGTCTACTGCCCCCGTCTCGCCTACCTGGAATGGGTCGACCGCCAGTTCAAGGACAACGCCGACACGGCTGAGGGCACGTTCGTCCACCGCCGGGTGGACCGTCCCCGCGCCACACCGCCGGCGCCCGGCGAAGCGGAGGAGGAAGGAGAGGATCCGCCGCCGAGCACCTCGGTCGAGCTCTCATCCGAGCGGCTCGGAGTCATCGCCAAGGTCGACCTCCTCGAGCCCCGCGGAAAGACCGTGGTGCCCGTCGAGTACAAGCGCGGACGACCGCGCGAGGGCGAGTCGCCGCTATGGGAGCCGGAGCTCGTGCAGCTGTGCTCGCATGTCCTGCTCCTCCGCGACGGAGGCTACGCCGTCGACCACGCCGAAGTCTACTTCGCGGAGACCCGCACTCGCCACCACATCGAGGTCTCCGACGAGCTCGCCGCCACGACCCTCGCCGCAATCCTCGAGTTGCGGGCGAACGCCGCCGCCGACGGGGCGCCGCCCCCGCTCGTCGACAGCCCGAAGTGCCCCCGCTGCTCGCTCGTGGGCATCTGCCTCCCAGATGAGGTCTCCCTGCTGAGAGGCGATCGCACGACGCCGCCGCGACGGCTCGTCGCGGGTGACTCGGCAGCCAGCCCCCTCTACGCGACGGTGCCCGGGAGCCGGCTCAGCAAGCGCGGCGGCCGCGTGATCCTGCTCGAAGACCATGAGGAGACCGCCTCGACCCGCTTGATCGACGTGTCCCACATCGCCGTCTTCGGGAACGTGACCGTTGGCAGCGCCGTCCTGCGGGCCTGCTTCGAGGCGGGCACGCCCGTGCTCTGGTTCTCCGCGGGCGGTTGGTTCTCGGGCCACGCCCAGGGCATGCCGCCGGGCAACATCGAGCTCCGGATGCGTCAGCACCGCGCCGCGGCGCTGGGAGCGCCGGAGCTCGCGGCCGCGTTTGTGGGCGGCAAGATCCGCAACGCTCGCACGCTCATCCGCCGGCACGGCGGCGAGTCCGTGAGCCGAGCGGTCGTCCAGCTTGCCGAGCTTGCGCGTTCGGCGGAGGACGAGCGAAGCATCCAGTCGCTGCTGGGCATCGAAGGCACGGCGGCTCGCCTCTACTTCGAACGCTTTGGTGCCCTTCTTCGCAGCCCGGAGGGTGTCGAAGACTTCGACTTCACGCGCCGGAACCGGCGCCCCCCGCGCGATCCGATCAACGCTCTGCTCTCCTTCGTCTACGCGCTGCTCGTCAAGGACGTGACCGCGGCGCTGATCGCCGCCGGCCTCGACCCCTACGTCGGGGTGTTTCACCGCCCCCGGTTCGGCCGGCCGGGCCTGGCGCTCGACCTGGCCGAGGAGTTCCGCCCTCTGATCGGCGACTCGACGGTCTTGACCGCCGTGAACAACGGCGAGGTCGAGTCGTCGGACTTCCTGCGTCGCGCCGGCGCCGTCTCGCTGACCAAGCGCGGCCGCCAGAAGGTGATCCGAACATACGAGCGCAGGATGACCACCGAGCTGCGCCATCCGCTGTTCAAGTACCAGGCGAGCTATCGTCGGACCCTTGAAATACAGGCGAGGCTCCTCGCTGCCGTGCTGGCAGGCGACGTGCCCGCCTACCGTCCTTTGACAACCCGTTAGTCGATGGCCGAGCGCAATCGCTACCTGCTCGCCTACGACATCCGCCACCCGAAACGCCTGCGTCGCGTACACAACGTGGCGCAGGCCTTCGGGGAGCCTCTGCAGTACTCCGTGTTCGTGTGCGACTTGAGTGGTGTCGAGCTCGTCGCGTTGCGGCGAGCTCTCCTGGATGAGCTGAAGACGACCGAGGACAGTGTCGGCATCTTCGACCTCGGCCCGCCGAAGGGGCGCGGGCTCGCCTGCGTCGAGTTCATCGGTACTCGGCGACCGCTACCTTCGGACAAGGCAGCCGTTTGGTGACGCGAGGGCCGAGGTCATGCGAGATGGACGGTCACCGCTCGCGCCTCACTTTTCTCTGCAGTTGCGTGGTAAACGACGCCCAAGTGCTTGTGCTGCCCAGCGTACGACCCTCCATGTCGCAGGACCTCTCGCACTGCGGCTCAAACTGCCTGCAAACTGGATGTTAAAATGTGCGAGCCGTCACCGGGGTCTTACGGCCCCGGCTCCGTTGAAGC
>JBBSIW010000002.1:0-21737 GCA_038231895.1 Solirubrobacterales bacterium
GCCCCGCGTTATAGATCGCCCGCGCGCAGCCGCACCACCGGCCCAGCGCCGCCGCCTGCTCGGGCGCCGGGTAGAGCCGATAACGGTAAGCCAACTGCACGACACTGATCGTAAGCGCCCGCAAGGACGCCCCCGATTCCTTTCCACAGCTAAAGCCGAGGGTCTCCTCGGGGGGCTTCGATGAGGAACTGGACACCGGAGCACATCGCCGATGTGACGGGCGCTGCGCTGGTGGCGCCGCCGCCGACGGCGTCACCAGGACCTGGCGGCGTCGCGATCGATTCGCGGGCGGTGGCGCCCGGCGACCTGTTCGTAGGTCTGGCCGGCGAGCGCAGTGACGGCGGCGCGTTTGCCGGCCAGGCGCTCGCTGCCGGCGCCTGGGGCGTGCTCGCCGCGCCGCCCCACGTCGATGCGGTTCGCTGCGCCATGCCCGGCGTGCTGCTGGCCAGCGAGGATCCCCTGCGCGCGCTCGGTCGCCTCACCACCGCCTGGCGGCGGGCTCTGGGGTGTGCGGTGATCGGCGTGACCGGCTCCACGGGCAAGACATCGACCAAGGACATCCTCGACGCGGTGCTGGCGCCGCATCGCCGTACCGTCGCCAGCCAGGCCAACCTCAACACCGACATCGGGCTGCCGCTTGCCGTCCTCGGCGCGCCCGAGGGCACGGAGGTGCTGGTGCTGGAGATGGCGATGCTCGAGGCGGGCCACATCGCCGAGCTGGCGATGTTGGCGGAGCCCGATGTCGGCGTCATCGTCAACGTGGGTCCCGTGCACCTGGAGCAGTTGGGAACGCTCGAGGCGGTCGCCGCGGCCAAGGCGGAGCTGATCGCCGCATTGCCGCCGGGCGGGACCGCGGTGCTCCCTGCGGGGGAAGCGCTGCTGGAGGCGCATGTCCGCGGAGATATCGCGACCGTCCGCTTCGGCGACGGCGGCGACGTGCGGCTGGTAGGGGAGGACCCGGGCCACGTCAGCGTCCAGGCCGGCGAGGAGCGAATCGAGTTGGACGTAGCCTTCACCCAGGCTCACCTGCGGCGCAACCTGCTGGCCGCGGTGGCTGCCGCGCGGGCCATCGGAGTCACTCCGAGCGGTCGCGTCGAGCCCGGGTTCTCGGCGCTGCGCGGCGAGCGAATGGCGTTGCCGGGTGAGGTGGTGCTCATCAACGACTGCTACAACGCGAACCCGATGTCGATGCGCGCGGCGCTCGACGACCTCGCCGCCATGCCCGCCGGCCGTCGCATCGCGGTCCTGGGCGACATGTTGGAGCTCGGAGCCGGCGAGCGCTGGTTCCACGCCGACGTCGGTCGTGCGGCCGCCGAGTGCGGCGTCGACCTGCTGATCGCGGTCGGACCGCGGTCTGTCGCCATGGCTGACGTCTTCTCGGGCGAGTGCCACGTGGTGGCCGACGCCGCCGGGGCCGCGGCCCTGGCCGGCGAGCTGCTCGCGCCCGGAGACGTTGTGCTCGTCAAGGCCTCCCGGGGGCTCGGCCTCGAGCTCGTGGCAGAAGCCCTCGCCGAGCCCGCGAAAGCTGGCGCCTAGTGGGGAAGATCCTCATCGCCGGGACGGCGTCGCTGCTGATCTGCGTGTTCCTGAGCCCGAAGTTCATCTCCTTCTTACGGGCCCGGGAGTTCGGCCAGAACATCCGCGAGGAGGGGCCGGAGGGCCATCACGAGAAGGCGGGGACGCCGACGATGGGCGGCATCATCATCGTGCTGGCGCTGTCGGCGCCCTTTCTGATCCTCTCCGACTACAGGGCTCAGGCCCTCGGAGTCTTCGCCACGATGCTCGCCTGTGGCCTGCTGGGCTTTGCCGACGACTACACGAAGATCGTCAAGCGGCGCTCACTCGGGCTGCGGGCCCGGACCAAGCTCATCATCACGATCGTCATCTCGCTGGGGCTGTGGTGGGTGGCGACCAAGCAGGCGGGACTGCCCAACACGCTGCGCCTGCGGGTCGTCGACTACCAGGTGAACCTCGGCATCTTCTATCCGGTGGTCATCTACCTGGTGGTCGCGGGGACCACGAGCGGCGTCAACCTCACCGACGGCCTCGACGGCCTGGCGGCGGGCTGCGCGGCGATCGTGCTGCTGGCCTTCATCGGGATCACCTTCATCACCACCGGCCAGCGCGACCTGGCGCTGCTCTCGGCCTGTGCGGTCGGGGCGTGCGTCGGCTTTCTGTGGTTCAACTCGTTTCCGGCCAACATCTTCATGGGGGACACCGGGTCGCTGGCGCTCGGTGGGGCGATCGCCGGGCTGGCCGTCATGACCAAGACCGAGATCCTGCTGATCATCCTCGGCGGCATCTTCGTGATCGAGGCGCTCTCGGTGGCCATCCAGGTCTTCTCCTTCCAGACGTTTCGCAAGCGCGTGTTCCTGATGGCCCCCGTGCACCACCACTTCGAGCTGATGGCCTGGTCGGAGACGAAGATCATCCTGCGCTTCTGGATCGTGGCCGCCGCCCTCGCCGCGATCGGATTCACCATCTACCGCCACTCGGTGTCGCTGTGAGCGTGGGGTGAAGGCCCGGCCGCCCCTGCCGCTCGGTCCCTATCTCGTCGTCGGCCTCGCCCGCTCCGGCGTGGCTGCGGCACTCGCGCTGCGCGCCCGCGGGGAGGAGGTGATCGGCTGCGATGCGGGTGTGGTGGAGGCGGGAAGGCTTCGGGAGGCCGGCGTCGAAGTGCATCTCGATACCCCAGGGACCGAGCTGGTCGCGCGCGTCCGGACGCTCGTCAAGAGCCCCGGAGTACCGCGCGAGGCACCCGTGGTCGCCGCGGCCCTCGAGCGGGGAGCGACCGTGCTCGGAGAGCTCGAGCTCGCCTGGCGAATGATCCCCAACCAGTTCCTGGCGGTGACCGGCACCAACGGCAAGACCACGACGAGCGAGTTGATCGGGCACATCCACCGGGACGCCGGTCTTCCCGCCGCTGTCGTGGGCAATGTTGGGCGGGCCGCCGCCGAGCACAGCCAGGGCCTCGACTCGCAGGCCACGATGGTCTGCGAGGCGTCTTCCTTCCAGCTCGAGGACACCCTGGCGTTCGCGCCCGAGGGGGCGGTGCTGCTCAACCTCTCACCCGACCACCTCGATCGCCATGGCACCTTCGATGCCTACGCGCGCGCCAAGCTCGAGGTCTTCACCCGGCAGGGCAACGACGACGTCGCGGTCTTCCCCTGCGACCTCGGCGTCGAGGATCTGGGGGGCTGCGCGCGCCGGGTCTGCTTCGGCGCTTCGCCCGAGGCGGAGCTGGCAGACCGAGCGGGGCAGCTGTGGTGGGCGGAAGAGCCGCTCATGCCCACCGACGAGATTCGCCTGCGCGGCGAGCACAACCGCGCCAACGCCATGGCCGCAGCCGCCGTGACGCTCGCGCGGGGCGTCCCCCGCGACGCCGTGGTGTCGGCGCTGTCCTCGTTTCCCGGCGTCGCCCACCGCCTCGAGGAGATCGCGACGCACGAGGGAGTCCTCTACGTCAACGACTCCAAGGCCACCAACCCGGCGAGCACGGTGGGCGGCCTGCGAGCGTTCTCCGGCGGGGTGCACCTGATCGCCGGTGGACGCGCCAAGGGGTCGGGGTTCGGCGAGCTGCGTGGGCCCGTCGCGGAGCGCTGCCGCGCGGTCTACCTGATCGGCGAGGCCGCCGAGCCGTTGGCCCATGCCCTGGCCGAAGCCGGCGTGGCGCTGCATGGCTGCGGCGACCTCGAGCATGCGATGTCTGCGGCCCGCGCCGCCGCACGCCCGGGGGAGGTCGTGCTGCTGTCCCCCGCCTGCGCGAGCTATGACCAGTACGCCGACTTCGAAGCCCGCGGCGAGCACTTCCGCGCCCTTGCCCGGGGAGTGGGCTAGTGGCCGCGGGAGCGGCCGTCCGCGGTGGGCGAGCGAGCGCTCGTCCCCGCGCGGCGGAGAAGCCGCTCGAGTACCGCATCCTGGTGACCGCGACCATGTGCCTGCTGGCGGCGGGCGCGGTCATGGTCTACAGCGCCTCGTCCGCCCGCGACCTGCTGGCCGGCCACGGCGACGGCACCGCCTACCTCGTCCGCTACGCCATCAACGGAGCGATCGGCCTGGCGGCGATGCACTGGATCGCCCGCCACGGCCTCGACGGGGTCCGACGCGCCACGCCAGTGCTGGTGGCGATCGCCTTCGTGGGCCTGCTCGCCACCCTCGTGCCCGGCCTTGGCGTCGAGGTCAACGGCGCGCGCCGGTGGATCGGCGCGGGGCCGCTGCAGTTTCAGCCCTCAGAGCTCATGAAGCTGGCGCTGGTCCTGTACGGGGTGCGACTCCTGGCGCTGCGATCGACGCACACGCCGACGCTGCGGACGGTCACGCCGGTCCTCGTGACCTGTGGACTCGCCTGCGGGCTGGTCGCCGTCCAGCCCGACCTCGGGACCGCGCTGGTCATCGGCTTCACCATGGTCGCGCTGCTGATCGCCGGCGGCGTGCCCATGCGCCAGCTCGCGCTGGTGGGTGGCATCGCCATCGGGCTGGTGGTGATCTTCGCCCTGCTCGAGCCCTACCGGCGCGCCCGGCTGACGTCATTCCTCAATCCCTGGGCCCACGCCGGCGGGTCCGGCTTTCAATCGGTGCAGGGCCAGATCGCCCTCGGCTCGGGTGGGCTGTTCGGCGTGGGGCTGGGTCAGTCGGTGCAGAAGGTCTTCTACCTGCCCGAGGCCCACACCGACTTCATCCTCGGGGTCATCGGGGAGGAGCTGGGCGTGGCCGGCATCTGCGGCGTGCTCTTCCTCTACGGGATGATCGCCTACGCCGGCCTGCGCGCGGCGCGTGCCGCCGTGGGGAGATACGCCAAGTTGCTGGCGGCCGGGATCACGTGCCTGTTCGTCTCCCAGGCCATGCTCAACGTGTTCGCCGTGCTCGGGCTCGCCCCTCTCACGGGCGTGCCGCTCCCCTTCATCTCCTACGGCTCCACCAACCTGATGGTCCTGCTGGCGGCGATGGGCCTGCTGCTCAATGTCGCCGCCAGGGACCGCAAACCACTGCGCGCCGTACGAGGAGGAACCACGCGGAATGCCGACCAGGATCGTGATCGCGGCGGGCGGGACGGCCGGCCACGTCGTGCCGGCGCTGGCCGTGGCCGACGCGCTGCGGGCTGAGGGCGCCGAGGTCTCCTTCATCGGCGGCGAGCGCGCCGAGGTGGAGCTCGTGCCGGCGGCCGGCTACCCGCTCCAGCGGATCCGGGCCGAGGGCCTGGATCGCGTCAACCCGCTGCGCGCGGCTCGGGCGCTCGGCGTGGCCGCGGGCGGTGTGGGCCGATGCATGGGCATCCTGCGCTCACTTCGCCCCGACGCGGTTCTGGGGGCCGGGGGCTACGTCTCGGGGCCGGTGGGCCTGGCCGCGGTCGCGGCGCGCGTGCCGCTGGTGCTCAGCGAGGCCGACAGCCATCTGGGCTTGGCCAATCGCGCCCTGGCGCCGTTCGCGCACCGGGTGTGCCTCGCCTTCCCCTTGTCGGGACGCGAGGCTCCGCGCTACCGCGTCACCGGGCGTCCGGTCCCCCGGGCCGCCACCGATCGCGCGGGCGCCCGCACCCGTCTGGGCATCGAGGGCGGCGAGACCTGCGTGCTGGTGTTCGGCGGGTCGCTGGGCGCGCGGTCGATCAACGAAGCGGCGGTGGAGGCGTTCGCACACGCGCGGTTCCATGTCCTGCACATCGCCGGCACGAGGGACTACGCTGGCCTGCGCGCGCGGGTGGACAGTCCCACCTATGACCTGCGCGAGTACCTCAGCCTGCCCGAGTTCGGCGAGGCCCTCCTGGCCAGCGACCTCGTGGTCGCCCGCGCAGGCGGGTCGGTGTTCGAGATCGCGGCGTACGGCCGGCCGGCCGTCCTCGTGCCCTATCCGCACGCGGCCGCCGACCACCAGGCCGCCAACGCCCGATGGATGGAGGCGGCGGGCGCCGCGGTCGTGGTGGCGGATGCCGAGCTCGACGCCGCGAGGCTCGAGCGGGCCGTCGAGGACCTGTTGCATGAGCCGGCGCGCCTGGCCGCGATGGGCCGCGCCGCGGCCGGACTTGCTCGGCCTGACGCGGCGCGGGCGGTGGCGGCCGAATTGCTCGACGCCGCGCACGGCTGATCCGACCAGGCATTGCGAAGTCCTGCGCCGCTTACGCGGTCCCGATCTCACCCGTTCTCCCAGAGGCGGTACGTCGCAGGAGTGAACGCGTAAGAACGAGGGGCTCATCCGGTAGGTCAGTCAGCAGATCCGGGAGGCACGACCCATTCGCACGGTTGGCCGGTCATGACCGCGATCCGGTCGAAGTCCGCGTCGTAGTGCAGGATCGCGAGACCGCGCGATTCGGCGGCGGCCGCGATCAGCAGGTCGGGTATCTTGCGGCCGCGCTGGTGCTTGGACGCGAGCAGGCGCTGAACCTGTCGGGCGCGTCGCAGATGGTCGGCGGTCGTCTCCACCAGCTCGAAGGCGTCAAGAGCCTTGAGGAGCTGATCCCACTCGGCTGCGCTTCGCGCCGAGTAGCCGATCTCCAGATCGCTGATTCCGGCTCGGCCGAGTTCGCCTCGCTGGGCGGCGGGCTCGATCGCTGCCCGGATGACGGGCTGGCCCAAGCGAGTGAGCACGCTGCTGTCGAGAAGCTGCCTCAGCGCCATGCTTCTTCGCGGCGAGCGAGATCGGCTCGAGCGAGCACGTCAAGGTGCTCCTTCACCTTAGAGCCCTGGTCCCCGCCAGCTCGACGGAGCGCCCGATTGACGGTTGCCTTGATCGTGTCGGTGCCGAGCTGCGTGCGAGCCGCCTGCAGGGCCTCCTCATCGATGTCCACCAAGTGCTTGCCCATCCCACCAGTATATACCGTGAGCGCCAGTATATACTGATGGAGACGCCACGATGAGCTACTTGGCGCACGCCCTCGTGGAGGCGCTCCGTACGTGCCACCAGGTAGAGGTCCGCTCGGCGAACCTACTCCTCGGCGGATACGACATCTGGGCGGAGTCCTGGCGCCTGGAAAGCGATCACGGACCCCTGGTCCTCCGCGCTGACCGCTCGGTCTCGCCCCCGACGGCGACGTGGATCTCCGACATCATGCGGCGAGCTGCCGAGGCTGGGGTGCCGGTTTCCCTGCCGCTGCGTGGTGTCGACGGCACTGTCGCCTTCTCCACGGGAGATGCCACGGTGACGGTGAGCCCGTTCGTGGAAGGACGTAACCTCGACCGGGATGACCCTGCGGAGGTGGGGGCGGCTGGCGCGACGCTCGGGCTGCTGCACGGCGCCGTGGCTGGCGCGCACGGCGACCGTCCCGCGCCGAGCCCGTGGGACGCTCGCTTCTGGCCTGGTGACCGTGACCCGCCGGCATTGTGGGATGCACAGCTCGACTCCTGGCACGAGGCGTTTACCCACGGAGGTGACGGCGCTTTCGCCCACGGTGTGGTTCACGGCGACTTCTGGGCTCACAACATCCTCTGGGCTGGAGGACGGTTGGCAGCCGTCATTGACTGGTCCGAAGCCCGAGTGGACGTGCTCGCGCGTGAACTGGCGTGGGCGACGTGGGAGCTCGGACACGACGAGCCCTCGCGGGGCCTCGACATCGATCGGGCCAGGACATTCTTGACCGGTTATCGGGCTGTCAGGGGACCGTGGGAGCCGCGTCTCGCCGAGGTCTTCATCGCGCTCATGCGCGTCGCGCTTCGGATGAACGCACGCTATTCGCTCGCCGACCCTGGGGACGCCGAGTACAACACGGCGCTTCAGCACGCCTTCGTACGGCTGCGCGACCAGTCGGCGGCTCCCCTGCTCGACGTTTGAGCGGTGCCGACCATGGCGGCTCGATTCGCCGAGGGGCAACCGATGATCGTGCACTGCGACTGTCGGGATGGAAATGGCAGTCGGACTCAGGGATGAACCATTAGGTTGGAGCGCATGAGCGAGCAGTCACCCTGGGCGGGCCGCCGGCTGCATTTCGTGGGCATCGCCGGGGCCGGCATGAGCGGGCTGGCATTGGTGGCGCGAGCGCTCGGCGCCCAGGTGAGCGGGTCCGACCGCGCCGAGTCTCCGTATCTGACTCCATTGCGCGCCCAGGGCATCGAACCGGCGATCGGCCACGCCACCGCCAACGTGCCCGACGGCGCCCAAATCGTCTACTCCACCGCGGTGCCGGCCGAGAACCCGGAGCGCACCGTCGCTCGCGAGCGGGGCTTAGGCGAGATCCACCGCGGTGAACTATTGGGCGAGGTGAGCGCGCTGCGCCGCTGCATCGCCGTCAGCGGTACGCACGGCAAGACGACGACCACGGCGATGATCGTGCACATTCTGCGGCGGTGCGGCCTGGATCCCTCGTTTCTGGTCGGCGGCCAGATCACCCTGGATGACGGCCCACCGGCGAACGCCGGCTGGGGTGGAGGAGAGTGGATCGTGATAGAGGCCGACGAATCGGACCGTTCGCTGCTCTCGCTCACGCCCGAGATCGCCGTGCTCACCAACGCCGAGCTCGACCATCACGCGACCTACGGGTCGCGACTGGAGCTCGAGCAGACCCTCCGGCGCTTCCTGGCCGCTGCACCCCGCGCGGTGGTATGGAACCGGCCCGCACTGCTCGCCCTGCGCGATGGTCAAGTGACGACCTTCGACGCCCCCGACCTCGCGCTCGACGCCGACGGCGCCCGCTTCGCCTGGCGGGGGCTCGAGGTGCGCCTGGGCGTGCCCGGCGCCCACAACGCGCTCAACGCCGCGGCGGCGCTGGCGGCGTGCGACCTGGCCGGTGCGGACCCGGCTGGCGCCGTGGCCGCACTCGCCGACTACCGCGGTGTGGGACGCCGCTTCGCCCTCCTGGGCCGCGGGCCGGCCGGCGCCCCGGTCTATGACGACTACGCCCACCATCCCACCGAGGTGGCGGCGACGCTGCAGGCGGCGCGCACGCTGCGTCCGCGCCGGCTGATCGCCGTGCTTCAGCCCCATCTGTACTCGCGCACGGCTGCCTTGCGCCAAGCGTTCGGAGAGGCGCTGGCCCTGGCCGACCTGCCGATCGTGCTCGAGGTCTATCCGGCGCGCGAACGGGCCGAGGACCACCCGGGCGTGACGGGACGCCTCGTGGCCGAGGCAGCCGCCGACGCGGCCGGTGGCCGGCGCGTGTGCTGGCTGCCCGGCTTCGACGAAGCCGAACGCTTCCTGCGGACGGAGCTGCGTGAGGGCGACGTGTGCGTGTGCCTCGGCGCCGGCGACGTGGACGCGCTCGGACGGCGCCTCGTCGGCTCGTCCCCATGAGTGCGGCCCCCGAAGGAGTCTTGCGCGACTATCCGCTGGCGCGCCTGACCACGGTGCGCACCGGGGGCCCGGCCGAGCTCTTCGCCCGCGCCGGCAGCCAGCTCGCACTCGAGCGTCTGCTCGGCTGGGCGGCCGTCGAGGGCCACGAGGTAGGGGTCGTGGGCTCCGGGTCGAATCTCCTGGTTTCAGATGTCGGAGTCCGTGGGCTGGTGATCAAGCTGGATGGCGAGCTGGCGCAGATCGAGCAGGAGGGAACGCGGCTCTGCTGCGGCGGCGGTGCGCGCCTGCCCGCCGCGGCGGCGCAGGCCGCGCGGGCCGGACTCACCGGCCTCGAGTTCGGGGTCAACATCCCGGGCACCGTGGGCGGCGCGGTGCGCATGAACGCGAACGCCTACGGCGGAGCGCTGGCCCAGGTGCTCGAATGGGTCGACGTCGTAGGACCCGGGGGGAGCCAGCGGCGCGGGCCCGAGAGCCTGGGCTTCGCCTACCGTCGGTCCAACCTCCGCGGCAATGAGGTCGTTGCCCGGGCCTCCTTCGCGCTCGCCGAGGCGGAGAGCGCCGAGGTCAAGGCGACCCTGGCCGAGATGCGGCGCATGCGCCGTGAAGCCCAGCCGTCGGGCATCAAGACCTTCGGCTCGACGTTCAAGAACCCAGACGACCCACGGGCCGGGGGGCGCTCGGCGGGCCAGCTCATGGAAGCCGCGGGGTGCAGGGGGCTCACGGTCGGCGGCGCACGCTTCTCCGACAAGCACGCGAACTTCGTCGAGAATGCGGGCGAGGCGACCACAGCCGACGTCATCGCCCTGATGTCCGAAGGGCGTCGCCGCGTGCTCGAGCGCTTCGGCGTGCGCCTGGAGGCCGAGGTGCAGGTCCTCGGCCCCGTCGAGTGGCCCGCCGACTGGGTGCGGGCATGAGCGGCGCGCGCGTCGCCCTGCCTCGCCGGTTGCGCCCGTGGAGCCGCCCGCGCACGCCTGCCGCGCGCCGTCTGCCGCGAGTGCGGGTGCGAACGCTCGTGATTGCCACGGCAACGCTGGTCGTGGTGGCGGCCGCAGGTCTGTGGCTGCGCGATTCATCGCTCGTAGCCGTCGAGCACGTGCGGGTAACCGGCGCCAACGGCTCCGACGGCCCGGCGATCCGCAGGGCGCTGAGTGCCGCAGCTCGCGAGATGACCACGCTGCATGTGCGCGAGAGCTCGCTGCGCGACGCCGTGGCGTCCTATCCGATCGTCAAGGACCTTCGCGTGAGCGCGCACCCGCTGCACGGGCTGAGCATCGCCGTCATCGAGCACGCGCCGGCCGCTGTCCTGGCCGTCGGCGACAGCCGCGTGGCGGTGGCCGCCGACGGGACGATCCTGCGCAAGGTGCGCTTGGACGGCCTGCCGCTCGTGCCCACGCGCGGTCTGCCGGGCGCCGGACGCCTGCGCGACCGGCAGGCTCTGGGTGCCGTCGCCGTTGCAGGCGTCGCTCCCGATGGCCTGCGGGGCTTGATCGCCCGCATCCGCAGCGGAGGACGCGACGGACTGCGCGCCGACATGCAAGGGGGGCTTCGGATCGTGTTCGGCTCACGAACGCGCCTTGCCGCGAAGTGGGCTGCCGCGGCTCGCGTGCTGGCCGACCCCAAGGCCGCGGGAGCGGCGTACCTCGACGTGCGCGTGCCCGAGCGCCCCGTTGCCGGTCCGTTCGCCGACCCCGCCGGCGGGGTCGGCGTCGCTGGCCCTGGCGCGCAGGCGGGTGCCGACACGGGCCAGGGCCCCTCCACGCATGCCGCGGGCGGTCGGGCCGCCGATGCGGGTGCGGCCACCGACTCCTCCGCGGCTGCACAGCTGCCCTCCGAGGCGCAGTCTAACCCTTGACTTGAGCTTGAGCCTCGGAAAACCGGGGCGCTCGCCAACACTCGCCTGACCGTCCAGGGTTCCCGGTTCTGCAACAGACATTGCGAGAATGGGTTCACGTTGACAAACTGCTGGACCTGCGCTTACGGTGTTTTTAGCCGACACGGCCGGCGGAGACCAAACTCTCAACGCTAGCTTCAGGGTCGGACACCACCAGCACACGAGCTCATGGAAAGCGGAAGCTACCTGGCAGTCATCAAGGTCGTCGGAGTCGGCGGCGGGGGGACGAACGCCGTCAACCGGATGGTGGACGCCGGCCTGCGCGGCGTCGAGTTCATCGCAGCTAACACCGACGCCCAGGCGCTGCAGATGTGCGACTCCGACATCAAGCTCAACATCGGCCACGAGCTGACCAAGGGGCTGGGGGCGGGCGCGAACCCCGACGTGGGCCAGGGCGCGGCATCCGAGTCGCGCGACGACATCAAGGAAGCGCTCAAGGGCGCCGACATGGTGTTCGTCACCGCGGGCGAGGGCGGCGGCACCGGCACCGGCGCGGCACCGGTCATCGCCGAGATCGCCAAGAACGAGATCGGGGCCCTCACGGTTGGCGTGGTCACTCGCCCGTTCGAATTCGAGGGGGCGACGCGCGCGTCGCAGGCCAACGAGGGGATCGCCAGCCTGCGCGAGCAGGTGGACACCCTGATCGTGATCCCCAACGACAAGCTGCTGGCGATCGTCGAGCGGCGCACGAGCATCATCGACGCCTTCCGCAGTGCCGACAACGTCCTGCGCCAGGGCGTGCAGGGCATCACCGACCTCATCACCATTCCGGGCCTGATCAACCTCGACTTCGCCGACGTGCGCACCGTGATGCAGGACGCCGGCACCGCCCTGATCGGGATCGGCGACGCCACGGGCGAGGGCCGCGCCATCGAGGCCGCCAAGACCGCCATCTCCTCCCCCTTGCTCGAAGAGTCGGTGGAGGGCGCCGCGGGCATCCTGCTCAACATCACCGGCGGGCGCGACCTCGGCCTGTTCGAGGTCAACGAGGCCGCCGAGATCATCGCCAGCGCGGCCGACGGCAACGCCAACATCATCTTCGGGGCGGTGATCGACGAGGCGCTCGCCGACGAGGTTCGGGTCACGGTCATCGCCACCGGCTTCCATCATCGCGGCCCGGGGGGCCTGCGCGAGGGGCGCCTGCCGCCGCCGCGGGACCGCAGCCCGCGCGTCAGCGATCGCCAGCGCTCGTCGCTGGAGATCTCCGACGACGACATCGAGATCCCGTCGTTCCTGCGCGACCGCTGACGGTCGGCTCGAGGGCGCTCGCGTAGCCCGCCGGCGCGGGAGCGGGCGCGGGGACCGTTGCTAGGCTCACGCCGTGCCCGGCGCCGACACTCTCCAGCGCACGCCCCTGTTCGAGCGCCACCGCGAGGCGGGGGCCAAGCTCGTGCCCTTCGCGGGCTGGGAGATGCCCGTCCAGTACGAGGGAGTCCGCTCCGAGCACGTGGCCGTGCGCCGCGACGCCGGCGTGTTCGACGTCTCCCACATGGGCCAGGTGGAGACCCGGGGCCGGCAGGCCGAAGCCTTCCTTCAGCACGTGCTCTCAAATGACATCCGGCGCATACCGGAGGGGGGGGCGCAGTACAGCCTCCTGTGCCGCGAGGATGGCGGAGTCCTCGACGATCTCTTCACCTATCGCCTGGCCGACGAGCACTTCCTCACCGTCACCAACGCCTCCACCCACGCCAAGGACCTGAGCTGGATGCAGGATCGCGCCGACGGCTTCGATGTCGATGTCGTCGACCGCGCCGGGGACTTCGCCATGCTCGCCGTCCAAGGGCCGGGCGCACGCGCTGCCGTGCGCCCGCTCGCCGACGGCGAGCTTCCCTCGCGCATGCATGTCTGCCAGCGCACGGTGGCCGGTGTGCCCATGCTGGTCTGCGGCACCGGCTACACCGGAGAGGACGGCCTCGAGCTCCTGCTCGATCCCGCCGGCGCGGAGCGCGTGTGGGACGCCTTGCTCGATTCCGGGATCGCGCCGGCGGGCCTCGCGGCCCGCGACACGCTGCGCCTGGAGGTGTGCTTTCACCTCTACGGCAACGAGCTCAGCGAGGAGCGTGACCCCATCGAGGCTGGCCTGGGCTGGTGCGCCAAGGAGGCCACCGGTTTCATCGGCTCAGACGCCGTCGCTGCCGTGCGGGCCCGGGGGCCGAGCGAGCGCCTCGTCGCCTTCGTGATCGACGGGCCCGGGATCGCTCGGCAGGGCAACCCGGTCATCGGCGGCGGCGAGGTCACCAGCGGCACCCACTCGCCGTGCCTGGGCGCGGGCATCGGGATGGCCTATGTGCCGTCGGCCCAAGCCGAGCCGGGCACGCGCCTGGAGATCGATGTCCGCGGGCGCACGCGCAGCGCGATCGTGACACCCAAGCCGCTGTATCGAACCGGGGAGGCATAGTGGCGCAGGAGAGCTATCCGGAGGACCTCCTCTACCACGCCGAGCACGACTGGGTGCGGATGGAGGGCGAGGAGGGGGTGTTCGGCATCACCTGGTACGCCCAGGAGCAGCTGGGCGAGGTGGTCTTCTTCGAGCCTCCGGCCGTCGGGACCACGGTCTCCAAGGACCAGCCCTACGCCGAGGTCGAGTCGGTCAAGGCGGTATCCGACGTCTACGCGCCTCTCTCCGGCGAGATCGTGGCGGTCAACGAAGGCCTCGGCGACGCACCCGAGCGCATCAACGATGATCCCTACGGCGAGGGGTGGATGGTAAAGGTCCGCTTGTCTGACGCGGAGGAGAAGGACCAGCTGATGGATGTCGAGACCTACAGGAGCTCGCTGCAGTGACCACCTACACCTCGCTGACCGACTCCGACCGTGGCGAGATGCTGGCCGCGATTGGCGTCGGCTCGATCGAGGAGCTCTTCGCCGACATTCCGGAGGGCGTGCGCCTGCGCCGGGGCCTCGAGCTGGCGCCCGGCGCCGCCGAGCAGGAGGTCTACGCGGAGCTGCGCGACCTCGCCGCGCGCAATGTGTCCGCCGAGGACGAGATCAGCTTCCTGGGCGCGGGCATGTACGACCACTATGTCCCGGCGCTCGTGGAAGCGATCATCACGCGCTCGGAGTTCCTCACCCCGTATACGCCCTATCAGCCGGAGATCTCCCAGGGCGGGCTGCAGGCGATGTTCGAGTACCAGACGGCGATCAGTGAGCTGACCGGCCTGCCGGTCTCGAACGCCTCGGTGTACGAGGGCCCCTCGGCGCTCGCGGCGGCGGGCTACGTGGCCAAGCTGACCAACGGCAAGCGGCGTCTGGTCGTCTCGCGCGGGGTGCACCCCCACAGCCGCGAGACACTGCACACGACGTCGGCCGGATGGGGGACCGAGATCGTCGAGGTGCCGCTGGCCGCCGGCGCCACCGACGCCGGTGCATTGGCCGATGCCGTGGACGAGGACACCAGCGCGGTCTTCGTCCAGCAGCCGAATTTCCTCGGCTCGGTGGAGGATCTCGAGGCGCTGGCCGATGCGGCCAAGGCCACGGGTGCCCTGCTCGTGTGTGCGTGTGACCCGCTGCCGCTGGGCATCCTGCGTCCTCCGGGCGAGGTCGGTGTCGACGTCGCGGTGGGCGAGGGCCAGACGCTCGGCAACCGCCTCGACTACGGCGGTCCGTCGTTCGGGTTCTTTGCCGCGGCGCAGGAGCACCTGCGCAAGATGCCCGGCCGCATCGCCGGCGAGACCACCGACGTCGACGGCCGGCGAGGCTTCGTGCTCACCCTGCAGACGCGTGAGCAGCACATCCGCCGGGAGAAGGCGACGTCGAACATCTGCACGGCGCAGGCGCTGAACGCCTTGGCGGGCGTCATCTACCTCTCCTGGCTCGGGCGCCGCGGCCTGGTCGAGCTCGGCGAGCTGCTCGCCTGCCGCACCGCCTACGCCCGCGAGCGCCTGGCCGCGCTCGACGGCATCGAGCTCCTGCACGAGCAGCCGGTGGTCCGCGAGTTCGCGGTGTCGCTCGATGCGCCGGTCGCTGCGGTGGTGGAGCGCTGCGCTGCTCACGGCGTTAACCCGGGCTTCGCCCTCGAATCCCATTACCCGGAGCACGAGCACGGCCTGCTGGTGGCCATCACCGAGCAGCGCTCGCGTGCGCACATCGACCGCTTGGCCGAGGTGCTCGGCGCCGCGGTGGCGGCCGAGCGCCGCTCGCCGGTCGGGGTGCGGGCATGAAGGTGAGCGAGAATCGCCTGCACGCGGACCCCGGGATCGAGGGTCGGGCGGGCCCGCACGACATGGCGCCAGCGGTGGAGACGGCGATGCAGCGCGACCGTGCGCGCACGATCTTCGAGCGCTCCCAGCCCGGCCGCCGGGCGTTCACGCCGCCCGCGCTCGACGTGCCCGAGCGCGACCTCGGCGAGCTCATCCCCCGGCGGCTGCTCCGCTCCGAGCCTGCCCGGCTCCCCGAGGTGGCCGAGCCCGAGATCGTCCGCCACTACAACCGCATCTCGAAGCGCAACTTCGACCTCGACACCGGCTTCTACCCGCTCGGGTCGTGCACGATGAAGCACAACCCCAAGCTCCACGAGCGCGTGGCCGCGCTGCCGGGTAACGCGCGGCTGCACCCGCTCCAGGACCCGCGGCGGGCCCAGGGGGCACTCGAGCTGATGTGGTCCCTCCAGCGCGCGCTGGCCGAGATCGCCGGCCTGCCCCACGTCTCGCTGCAGCCCAGCGCCGGCTCCCACGGCGAGCTGGCCGGCCTGCTGCTCACCCGGTCCTACCACGCCGACCGCGGCGACGCCCGCCACAAGGTGCTCACGCCCGACACCGCGCACGGCACCAACCCGGCCACGGTGACGATGGCCGGCTACGAGCTCGTCAAGGTGGCGACGGCGCCCGATGGCGGCGTGGACGTCGAGGACCTGCGGGCCAAGGCCGACGGCGACGTCGCCTGCCTGATGCTCACCAATCCCAACACGCTCGGCGTGTTCGATCGCAACATCGAGGAGATCGCGCGCATCGTCCACGGGGTCGGCGCCACGCTGTACTACGACGGGGCGAACCTCAACGCCGTGGTGGGCATATCGCGCCCGGGCGACATGGGCTTTGACATCGTGCACTTCAACCTGCACAAGACGTTCACCCAGCCCCACGGTGGCGGGGGGCCCGGCGCTGGGCCGATCGCGGTCTCCGACCGCATCGAGCCCTTCCTCCCGCGGCCCCAGGTGGTGCGCCGGGAGGGCTCGAACGGGTCGGGCCCGGTGTTCGACCTCGATCACGACCGTCCCAAGTCGATTGGCAAGCTGCGCGGCTTCCAGGGCAACTACGGCGTGTTCGTGCGCTCCTACGCCTACATCCGCTCGCTGGGCGCCGAGGGCCTGCGCGAGATGTCCGAGGTGGCCGTGCTCAACGCCAACTACCTCCTGGCCCGGCTCAAGCAGGAGGGCGTCGCGGAGTACCTGCCGGTGGCCTATGACCGCCTGTGCATGCACGAGTTCGTTCTCTCGGGGGCCCCGATGAAGCGCGAGCTGAAGATCAAGACGCTTGACCTGGCCAAGCGGCTGCTCGACTACGCCATGCACCCGCCGACCGTCTACTTCCCCCTGCTGGTCGACGAGGCGCTGCTGGTCGAGCCCACCGAGACCGAGACCAAGGAGACGCTCGACGCCTTCGCCGACGCCATCGCCGACATCCTGCGCGAGGCGCGCGAGGATCCGGCGATCGCCCAGAACGCGCCCTACACCACGCCGGTGCGGCGGCTGGACGAGGCGGCGGCGGCGAAGCGTCCCGTGATCCGCCAGCCGCTGTAGTGGTTGCTGTATACTGCGCTGTATATGGCATCCGCGACGCGCACGCAGATCT
Source organism: Solirubrobacterales bacterium (assembly GCA_038231895.1). Taxonomy (GTDB): domain Bacteria; phylum Actinomycetota; class Thermoleophilia; order Solirubrobacterales; family Solirubrobacteraceae; genus JALYZC01. The sequence continues at coordinate 16,894 of JBBSIW010000002.1, forward strand.
ACCTCTCCCGTGAGCAGCGTGAGCAGCTCGATGAGCTTGGCCGGCGCGAAGGTAAGTCCCTCGCAGCGCTCGTGCGGGAGGCGGTCGACGCCTACGTCGGCGGGTCGACCCTGGGCGTCCAAGAGTCGCTTGACGCGACCTTCGGCGCGATGCCGGACATCGAGGTCCCTTCACGAGATGAATGGGACCGCGGCTATGGCTGACGTGGTCATCGACACCGATGTCGTGATCGATCATCTGCGCGGCACCCACCGCTTGCAGCCGCGCCGCGACCGGTTCGCCTACTCGGTCGTCACGAGGGCGGAGCTGTTCGCCGGACGCAGCGGCGACGAGGATGGCGTGCGAGCGCTGCTGGCTCCGTTTCGAGAGCTCGGGATCGACCGCCGGATAGCCGAGCGGGCCGGCCGGATCCGCCGCGAAGCGAGGATTGCGCTCCCCGATGCGCTGATCGCTGCCACGGCGCTCGTGCATGGGTTGCCCCTGATGACGCGCAACCGGCGGGACTTCGAACCGGTTGCGCAGTTGCAAGTGCTGGCGCCCGCTGGGTAGGGGTTGCCGCCGTGCGCATCTTCTCTGGCATCCAACCCACCGGGCGCAAGCACCTGGGCAACTACATCGGCGCGATCGCCCAGTACGTGGCGGGGCAGGAGCGGGGCGACCCGGCGATCTACTGCATCGTCAACCTCCACGCAACCACCGTCCCCTACGAGCCGGCCGAGCTGCGCGATCGCACGTACGACACTGCCGCCATCCTCATCGCGGCCGGCCTGGACCCCGACCGCTGCATCCTCTTCCGTCAGGGCGACGTCCACGAGCACACGGAGCTGTGCTGGCTGCTGTCCGGGGTAACCGCGGTGGGTGAGCTCAACCGGATGCATCAGTTTCGCGACAAGTCGCTCGCCCAGCGGGAGCTCGTCTCCGGGGGGCTGCTCTTCTACCCCGTGCTCCAGGCCGCCGACGTCCTGGCCTACCGGGCGGAGGAGGTGCCGGTGGGCGAGGATCAGCGCGAGCATCTCGAGCTCATGCGCAACGTCGCTGAGCGTTTCAACACCCGGTTCGGCGAGACGCTCGTGGTGCCGCGCCACCGCATCCCGCCCGTCGGCGCGCGCGTGCGCGACCTCCAGGAGCCCGAGCGCAAGATGTCGACCACCGCCGGCAGCGATCAGGGAACCGTCTACGTGCTCGACGAGCCCGACGCCGTGATGCGCAAGTTCAAGCGAGCCGTCACAGATTCGGGAACCGAAGTGGTGCGCGCAGCCGACAAGCCCGGCATCTCCAACCTCGTCGAGGTGCTCGCGGTCGTGCGCGACTGCTCGCCCGAGGAGGTGGAGGCCGAGTTTCGCGGCGCGGGGTACGGAGCGTTCAAGACCGCGGTCGGGAAGGCCGTGGTCGAGTACCTGGCGCCCGTTCGGGCTCGCTATGCGGAGCTGCGCGGCGATGAGGCGGCGCTGGAGGCTGCGCTGGGCGCCGGGGCCGAGAAGGCGCGGGCAATCGCGTCTTCGACGCTGGCAGAGGTTCGCACGGCGATGGGCGTCTAGTCCGACGGGTGGGCGGACGAACCGGCCCGCTCGAACCGTGAGGCGACAGTGATGTACATGACCGGCGTCCCCGGGCGGATGTAGTCAGCACTGAAGTAGATGGAGGCTTCCGGCCCGGTCCGGCCGGCGCAGAAGGGGTAGTAGGTGGGCTCGCCGGGCCCGTAGGTGCTCTCGCCACAATGGAGCTCTGGGTAGGCCCGGCGCACCAGCGAAAGGCTGTCGCCCACTCCCACCCCACGCGTCGTGCGAGCATGCGGATCGACGATCTCGATGCCCCACACGCGGTCACCGTTGATCTGAAACGAGAGCTTGCGATAGCGCAGGTAGCTTGCGCGGCGGCTTGGCCACGAGGGCACCGAGGCCGCGTCGCATGAGCACTCCGGGGGATCGAGCGGCCCGGTGGCTCGCTCTGTCCGCGAGGGTCGCCCCGAGCCGAAGGCTGCGAGCACGCGGGCGGGGCGGTCGTCGAGCCCAACGGCCGCGATCGCGCCCCGCGTTCGTCGATGATCCGCGGGCGAGCGCCCTCGAAGCGGACCGTCCGGTGCTTCTGGACCAGCGCGATGGGAAGCGGGAGTAGGACGACGGCCAGCATCGCAACTGCGACGCCGGCGAGAACGCGAGACGACCGGACCGACACCGTGAGTCGCCCCAGCACTTTCGCGCTGCCGATCCCGAGAGCGAGCAGTGGTAGCCCGGCTCCCGTCAGAAGGACCGCGCCGATCGCCGCGAGGAGATCGCTGTCCGAGAGCGCGGCCGCCGTCCCGGCGCCCGGCACGAACAGGAGCGGCAGCGCGAGCCAGCGCCACTGCCCGATCAGAAAGCCGGCACCCAGCTGCGCGCCTACGAAGCCGGCGAGGACAAGCCACCATGGCATTGGGAGTCGCTCGGAAGTAGCGAGCTCCACGGCCATGATGGCGACTCCCACCAGATAGCCGGTGACCCCGACGCGACGCCAGTGTGGTCGCTTGGCCTCCATGTGTACGCGAGTACACCGCCGGCTGCGCTGTGTCACGCGGCGTGCGTCGGCCCCTCGCGCTACGTTCCACCCCGATGCGCTCCGCCGCCGAGCTCGAGCTCGACCTCGACGTCTTCTCCGGGCCGTTCGACCTGCTGCTGACGCTGGTGCTGCGCGAGGAGGTCGACCTGCTCGAGGTCGACCTCGCCGACGTCGTGCTCTCCTACCTCGACCACCTCGAGTCGCGCGGGGTGCTCGACCTCGAGGTCGCCACGGAGTTCCTCGTGCTCATCGCCGCCGTGCTCGAGCTCAAGTCGCGGCTGATGCTGCCCCACGAGGAGGACGAGGTCCTCGACCTCGATTCCGTCGAAGCCGCCGACGAGCTGCTGGCGCGCATGCTCGCCGCTCAACGCTACCGGCGGGCGGCAGACGAGCTGGCCGCTCAGCTGGCCGAGGAGTCGGGCTTTCGCTACCGCTCGGCTCCGCTCCCGCCCCAGCTGCGCCGCGCCCCGCTCGAGCACGCGGCGGCCGTCTACGCACCCGACCTGCTCGGCGAATCGCTCGGCGGCCTGCTCCTCCACCCTCCGCCGATCGACGTCGACCACATGCACGTCGTGGCGCCACGGGTGTCGGTGGCGGCTCGTCTCGCTCATCTGCGCACGCTGCTTCGCCGTGGAAGCTTCTCCTTCGAGGAGGCGGTGCGGGGGGTCGACCGCGTCACCGTGGCAACGACGCTGTTCGCCCTGCTCGAGCTGCACAAGCAGGGGGAGGCCGTGTGGAGCCAGGCGGAGCCCTTCGCAGAGATCACGGTCACCGCCCGTCGGCTGGGCGACAGCGCACCGCAGCGACGGGCCAGCGCATGAGGGAGCTCGACCGCGTCGTGGAGGCGCTCGTGTTCCTCTCGAGCGAACCGGTCCCGGTTTCAGAGCTCGCGGATGCCGCCGAGGTGGGGGAGGGCCAAGTCGTGGAGGCGCTGGCGCGCCTGCGGGAGCAATATGCGGAGGGCTGGCGCGGGATCGTGCTGCGCGAGGTCGCCGGCGGGTTCACCCTCGCGTCTGACCCCGTGTCCGAGCCCGCCGCGCGCCGCCTGCTGGCGCGGTCGCGCACGCCTCCGCTCACGCCGGCGCAGGCCGAGACCCTCGCCATCGTCGCTTACCTGCAGCCGGTCTCCCGGCCCGAGGTCGCGCGGATCCGTGGGGTGGCCTCCGAGTCGGCCACTGCCACCTTGCATACGCGCGGGCTGATCGAGGAGGCCGGGCGCTCGCCCTTCGGCGCCGTGCTCTACCGCACCACCGAGCTGTTCCTCAAGCTGTTCGGCCTGCGCGCGCTCGCCGACCTCCCCGACCCGAGCCGGTGGGATCCCAGCCCGGAGGAGGAGGGCGAGCTGCGCGAGCGCCTGCTGCGCGCGGGCGAGGCGCGGGCCGGGGTCGCGCCCCAGCCGGAGGCGGCGACGGAAGCCTGACATCGAGCGGGCCCGCGCCAGCCGGTCCGCATACGGAAGGGCGCGCCGGTCATGGCATATGTGGATGGGATTTCGTCCACCTGGACGCTATTTCGTCCGCAAGGCCGGTATAGTGACCGGCCCGATGGACGTCGCCCACCCCTACACCGCAATCTGCCCGACGCTCGACAGCGCCGTGCTGACCATCCTTGCGGGCACGACCCGGCCACTGACGGGGCGTGAGGTCGCGCGTCTTGCCGGACGCCGGTCGCACGCGGGCGTGCTCAAGGTCCTGAGCCGTCTCGTCGCCCACGGCCTCGTGGATCGGCAAGAGGCCGCTACCGCGCTTCTCTACACGCTCAACCGCGATCATCTGGCCGCACCCGCCGTTGACATCATCGCCGGGATGCGTGGCGAGCTGCTTCGGCGGCTGTGCGAGGCCGTTGCCACCTGGGAGGTTGTACCCATTCACCTCTCCCTTTTCGGTTCGACGGCGCGGGGGCAAGGCGACACGGACAGCGACGTCGATCTCTTCGTCGTGCGACCCGACGGAGTCGACGAGGACGACTCGCGCTGGCGTGCACAGGTGGATCGCCTGGCGACGCAGGTACTTCGGTGGACCGGCAATCACGCTGGTATCGCGGAGGTTGCCGAGGCTGAGGTGGGCGACCTGCGCAGTGACGGTCGACCGATCGTCGCCGAGCTCCGCTCAGACGCCGTTGTCATCTGCGGTCCAGAGGTGTCGATGCTGCTCGGATCGGCGCGCTGACGCCCCGCGCCGGTCGGACACAGCCGTGCACAGTCGCGCACGCTCGAACTCGCATGGACCACGCCCGGAGGTTCCTCGATGTCGCCGAGCTCGCGGCGGGCGAGGTCGATGGGCAGGACTACGCGAGCGCGGCCGCCGCGC
>JBBSIW010000003.1:0-21504 GCA_038231895.1 Solirubrobacterales bacterium
GAGGCGCCGGTCGACGAGAAGCGCGGCCCGGCCCTTGAGATGCGGGACGTCTTCAAGATCTACCGATCGGGACCGGTCGAGACGGTCGCCCTGCGCGGCCTCGACATGGAGATCGAGCCCGGCGAGCTCGTGGCGGTGCTCGGACCGTCCGGATGCGGCAAGAGCACGTTCCTGGCGCTGGCGGCCGGGCTGGAGGAGTCATCGGCCGGCGAGGTCCGGGCGCTTGGCCGCTCGCTGAGCCGCCTCGACGAGACCGACCTCGCCGCCTACCGGGCTCGCGACCTGGCCGTCATCTTCCAGAGCGACAACCTGTGGCCGGCCCTCTCGGCCCAGGAGAACGTGGCCATCGCGCTGCGCCTCGCGAAGCGGCCGGACGCCGAGGCGTCCGCGGCCGATGCGCTGGCGACGTTCGGCCTCAGCGCCCGTCGCGGGCATCGCGCGGCCGCGTTGTCCGGAGGCGAGCAGCAGCGTGTGGCGATCGCCGCGGCGGCCGCCCGCCGTGCACCGCTCGTCCTGGCCGACGAGCCCACGGGCGAGCTGGATCGCGCCAACGAGGAGCTCGTGCTGCACGCGCTGCGAGACCTGCGGGACCACCACGGCAGCACGATCGTCGTCGTGACCCACTCGATCGAGGTCGCGGGGGCCGCCGACCGCGTCATCGAGCTCCGCGACGGACGGGTCGCGGCATGAGCCTGATCGCGACCGCGATGGGGACCGTCCTTGCCGGGTGCGAGAACGTGAGCGTCACGCACGGTCGCGGCGACGCACACGTCGCCGCCCTCACCGACATCGATCTGCGCATCCAAGCCGGTGACACCCTCGCCCTCTGGGGCCCGTCGGGATCGGGTAAGACCTCGCTATTGCACGTGCTCGGGGGGCTCCAACCTGCAAGCACCGGCACGGTGAGATGGAAGCGAGAGGCCCTGTCGTCCTTGGACGCCGCCGCCCGCGCACGCGTGCGCGCCGGCGGCATCGCCTACGTGTTTCAGGGCGCCAACCTGCTGCCGCACTTCACCGCGTACGAGAACGTGGCCTTCGCCCTCCACGCCGCGCACGTCGAGCCCGGGGGGGCGCTCGGACCCGCCGACCTGCTGGAGCTCGTCGGCCTCGGCGGCAAGCTGGACTCGGTTCCCGCCGAGCTCTCAGGCGGCGAGGCGCAGCGGGTGGCGATCGCCCGAGCGCTCGGCCAGCAGCCCGAGCTGCTGCTCTGCGACGAGCCCACCGGGCACCTCGACCTCGACACGGGCGATCGCGTGCTTAACCTGATCGACGCCGTCCAGCAGGAGTTCGGCTTCGCGCTGGTCACCGCCACCCACGACGCCGACGTGGCGGCGCGCTACCAGCGCACGGTCGAGCTCCTCGACGGCCGCATCGTCGGAGAGGTCGATCACCGATGAGTGTCTCGCTGCGGCTCGCTGCGGCCGGGTTGGGCCGGGCACCGGGCCGGACGCTCACGCGCGTCCTCGTCCTGGCCGCCGCGGTCGCGCTGCTCGGGGGCATGCTCCTCTTCGTCGGGAACTCGCTGCGCACGGTCGGTGGCAGCGCCGTCCGCAGCGTGCCCCTTGACTGGCAGGGTCCGGTCGCCTCGCAGGCGGCGGCGAAGAAGGTCGCGGCAGGCGTGGCAGCGCAGCCCGGTGTGTTGCAGGCCTCGGCCACCGCCACCGCGCCGTTCGCGCGAGCCGTGCACCAGGGGCCTGCGGGCATGACGAGCTCCAGCAACGGCGCCGTGCTCGCAGTGCCACCGGACTACCTCAGCCACATCAAGACGTTTCGCCTCCTCCAGGGCGATTTGGCGCCGGGCGGGGTGGTCCTCGATCAACAGATGGCGGCAACGCTGCAGGCCCACATCGGCGATGTCGTCACGTTGACGCCCAAGCCCGGAGCGGCGCCACAGCGCCTGCGCGTCTCCGGCGTCGCCCTGGTAACGGCGCCCGACAAGCTCTTCCAGCCGCTCAATCCCCAGCTGGGGCCGGCACCGGCCCAGCCGCCCGCCAACGTGGCGATCATGCCCGTGGACACGTTCGCGCATACCCTGGCGCCCGCGCTGCGCACGATCACTCCGGCCAGCGTCGGGTCGAGCGCCCAGCCCGGCGCGCAGGATGGAACGCAATGGCAGGTCCAGGCGCAGCTGGATCCGGCCAAGCTCAGCGCCGGAAGCCCCGGCGCGGCGCTGACGCGGGCGACCCAGGCCAAGAATCGCGTGGAGCGCAGCCTTCCCGGCCAGATCCAGTTCGTCGACAACCTCTCCGACTCCCTGACCACCGCCGCCGGTGACGCCCTCTACGCCCAGGCGCTCTACATCATGCTGGCCGTCCCCGGCGCCCTGATCGCGCTGGGCTTGGCCTACCTCGCCGCTCTGGGCACCGTCGAGCGCGACCGCCGTGACCTGGCGCTGTTGCGGGCGCGGGGCGCCACGCGCCGCGACCTGCTGACGCTGGCGGGGATCGAGAGCGTGATGATCGGGACAGTCGCCGGCCTCGCGGGCGCCGGCGCCGCCTTCCTCGCGGTCTCGACGCTGGTCAAGGGCGGCGCACACCTCACCGCCGGACGAGCGCTGGTGACGATCGCCGCCTGTGTGGCGGTGGCCATCGCCGGCGCGGCCGCGGCGCGGCTCGGTGCGAGCTTCTCGGCACTCCGGTCCAGCGTCGCCGCGGGGCGCCGCGGGACTCGGCGCGAGGGCAGGCCGCTGTGGCAGAAGCTCTACGTCGACATCGTCGCCCTGGCCGTCAGCGGCCTGATCTACTGGCTCACGGCCAGCACCGGGTTCAGCGCGGTCGTCAACCCCGACTCGAACCCCACGCTCTCGCTGTCGGTCTACATGTTCTTCGCGCCGGCGCTGCTGTGGATCGGGGCCACGCTGCTGCTCGTGCGGCTGCGCGGCCGGGCCCTGGCGTGGGTGGCGCGACGCGCCGCCGGCGGCCGGGCGCAGTCGCGGCGCGGATTCCTGTTGGCCAGCGCCGGGCGACGCGGGGGCGCCATCAACCGGGGGCTGATCGTCGTCGGCCTGCTGCTGGCCTTCGGGGTCAACCTCGGCATCTTCACCGCCACCTACGACCAGCAGGCCAAGGTGGACGCGCAGCTGACCCTGGGCGCGGACGTCACCGCCACGGCCCCGCCCGGGGTCGCCGCCAAGCAGAACCTCGCCCACAGGATCGCGGCGGTTCCGGGCGTGCAGGCGACCACCGCGCTCGATCACTCCTACGCCTACGTCGGCCCGGACCTGCAGGACTTCTACGGCATCGACGCCGGGAGCTTCACCAAGGCCACGAGCCTGCGCGACTCCTACTTCCTCGACGGGACGGCCAGCCAGGTCATCCAGCGCATGAAGGCCACGCCCGACGGGATCGTCGTCGGCAAGGAGACGATCAAGGACTTCTCGCTCAAGCGCGGCGACCTGCTGCGGCTGCGGGTCCTCGATCGCCACAACGGCAACTTCCGCGTCGTGCCGTTCCACGTCGTCGGAGTGGTGCAGGAGTTCCCCTCGGCGCCCAAGGACTCCTTCATGGTCACCAACCTGCGCTACCTCGAGTCCGCGAGCCGCGGCGACGGGCCGAACGTCGTTTTCGCCAAGGCCTCGGGCGGACCAACGGCAGTCGCCAGGCGGGTTGCGAGCACCACCATGGGTGACGGCGCGCAGGTCAAGAACATCGACCAGCAGACGGCCGAGACCGTCACCTCGATCACCACCGTCGACCTGACCGGCATCAGCCGGATCGAGGAGCTCTTCGCGATCGTGCTCGCGGCGGCGGCAATGGGGTTGTTCGTGGCACTGGGGATCGCCGAACGTCGCCAAGAGCTCGCGACGATGGCCGCCGTCGGCGCGCCGCTGCGCGAGATCAGCGCCTTTCTGTGGACCGAGGCGGCGCTCGTGCTGGCCGCAGGGCTGGTGCTCGCCGCTGGGCTGGGCTGGCTGCTCTCCGTGATGCTGGTGGCGATGCTCACGCACGTCTTCGACCCTCCGCCCGACGTGCTGGCCGTGCCGTGGGGATTCCTCGCCGAGCTCGGAGGCGCCGCCCTGGCCGCCACCCTGCTGGCCACCGCCCTGGCCACGCGCGGCCTGCGGCGGCTGCCCCTCGGGTCGATCCTGCGTGAGCAGTAGCGATCACGTCGAGGTCGAGCTCCGCCAGAGGGCGCCGGCCCGGGCGATGGTCGGGGCCGTTGCCGGCCGTGCATGACCGCCCAGCAACGGCGTCGCGCCTCCGCCCTGACAGGTACACAGCTCGCCTACCCGTTGCGGCGGCCGAGCTTGATCTTGGCGACGGTGAGCGCGTTGAGGACTTGTATGCGTTGTTGGAGGTCTCGGGCTCCTTGGACGAGTAGCCAGGCGTTGGTGAGGCGGCGCGCAGTGATCTCGCCGAGGAATGGGCCGAGCGCGATGTTGACCAGGCCGGGGTGGCCGGGGACGGGCGAGGCGGCTGGGAGCGGGCCGGGCGCTCGCCCTGGTGCGCGGGCGTCAAGCAGGATCGCTGCCTGAAGCGGCCAGTTATTGAAGTAGTACTCGGTGTCCACGCAGGAAAGCAACGCTGCGCCTTTGACTCCGGGGGACCGCAGTGATGCGCGAGATGACGTGCCCCCATTGGGCCTTGAGGCCGCGGAGGTGACGGCTTTTGATCTCACAGGCTCCATGAAGGGGCTCGGAGGGTTTCTGCCAGTAGCGGCTAGGCAGCGCGAACGAGTTCTCTTGCGTGCGTCTCGAGCAGGCACTCGGCAACATGGTGGACAACGCCCTGCGCTACGGGACCGGCCGGGTTGCCTTGGTGGCCCGAAAGCGCCCCGCAACGGTCGCCCTCCACGTCACCGACCAGGGGTCCGGATTCCCCTCGGATTACATCGAGACCGCCTTCGAGCGCTTCACCCGCGCCGACCCCGCCCGCGGTCGAGGCGGTGCCGGGCTCGGGCCGGCGATCGTCGAGGCACATGACGGCGCGGTCGGTGCCGTCAACCGCCAAGAGGGAGGTGCGGACGTGTGGTTGACAGTCCCGGATGGCCTCTCAGGGCACTGGCCCAGTTGACCGGGACGTCGTCCTGGATGCGGGCTCACGGTAGGTGCCACTGGTAGGAGCCGCGGCAGGGATGGCGATCCAGACATCGGCGCCGCCATGAGTTCCGTTGGCGGCGTGCGCCGTGCCCCCGTGGCTCTCGGCGATAGCTCGCACGATTGCCAGTCCGAGGCCGGTGCCGCCCTCCGTGCGACCTGCGTCCCCGCGAGTGAAGCGCTCGAACGCGCTGGCGAGGAAGTCCGGACGGAAGCCACCGCCCTTGTCTATTACGTGCAACTCCACGCAACCGGCGCCTTGGAAGGCATCGACCAGCACCCGGCCTTCGCCGTGACGCAGCGCGTTGTCGACGAGGTTGGCAAGTGCCTGTTCGAGGCGAGCCCGGTCGGCGCGGATCCGCAGGTCGGGCGGTTCGGGGTCGCTGTGGAGCAGCTTCCTCCCGTGGGCGCCCGCGTCGGCGTACCGTCGGGTCACCGCGGCCAGCAGGTCGCCGACGACGATCGTCTCGGGTCGGAGCGCGAGCCGCTCACGATCTGAACGGGCGAGGACAAGCAGGTCGTCGGTCAGACGCGTGAGGCGATCGGTCTCCCCGATCGCCGATGCGACGGCTGCCTGCAGCTCCACCCCCGCCGGACGGTCCCGCGCGATCAGCTCGAGCTCGGTCTTGAGCATCGTCAACGGCGTGCGCAGCTCGTGACTGGCGTCCGCGACAAAGGTGCGTTCGTGCGCCACGCCCGATTCCAGCCGGGCCAGCATCTCGTTCAGCGTCGCGCCGAGCCGGTGGAGCTCGTCGCGACTCCGGGTCAACGGCAGGCGCTGGTCCAGGTCGTCCGTGGAGATGGCGGCAGCGCGGGCGCGCATCGACTCGACCGGGCGCAGCGCGGCGGCGGCTAGGCCGTAGCCGGCGGCAGTGGCGAGCAGCAGCGCGATCGGGCCGCCGATGAGCAGCAGCGCCCCGAGGTTGGCGAGCGCGCGATCGCGGTCCTGAAGCGACGCGCCGACCACCACGACGAGATTGTGGCCCTGCGCCTTGACAGGCGTGGCCAGCAGACGGGCCGTGCCGGTAGGCGGCGGGGTCTTGACTCGCTCGAACGGGCGGGTGGAACGGGCAGCGCTGCGAAGCTGCTTGGGGTCGAGTACCGGGCGCCGCTCCAGGCCCGACGTGGCGTCGAACACCCGTCCGCTGACATCCAGGATCTGAGCAAAATCGGCTCCGACCTTGCCGGCACGGCTGCGCGCGGCATCCTTGAGGCCGGTGTCGGACTGCTCTACGAGCGCGCTGACGTCGTCCGCCCGCGACCGCAGGCCCTGCGCGAGCGCATGGTCGAGGTCGGCTCGCAGGCGAACGTAGAGGAACAGTCCGGTCGCCACCAGCACGACCGCCATCACTCCCGTGAAGGCGAGCGTGAGCTTGACCCGGATGGCCAGCCCTCTCAGGGTGTCCCACCGTCCTTGCGCAGCCGGTAGCCCACTCCGCGCACCGTCTCGAGGCTCCTGACCCCGAAGGGCTTGTCGATCCGCTCGCGCAGCTGACGGACGTGAACGTCGATCACGTTGGAGCGGTTCTCATACTCGTTGTCCCATGCCCCCTCGAGCAGCGCAAAGCGGGAGAGGACCGTGCCGGGCTGACGCATGAAGATCTCCAGCAACGTAAATCCCTTGGTGGAGACCTCGACCTCGGTGTCGCCCCGCCAGACGCGGCGAGTGGCGGGATCAAGGCGCAGCGTGCCCACCTCCAGGACTGGGGCGCGCTCGACCGGTCCGCGTCGGCCCAGGGCCCGCAGTCGTGCGAGCAGCTCGGCCAGAGCGAACGGCTTGGTCAGGTAGTCGTCGGCGCCGCCGTCGAGCCCTGCGACGCGGTCGCGCACGCCGTCGCGCGCGGTGAGCATGAGCACCGGAGTCCACATGGCATCCGCGCGCAGGCGCCGGCAGGTCTCAAAGCCGTCGATGTCCGGCAGCATGACGTCGAGCACGATGGCGTCGTAGCTGGTCGCGCCCGCCATCCACAACGCGTCCTCGCCTTTCGTCGCGATGTCGGCGACGACGCCGTCGCCGCGCAGCGCCCGCCGCAGCAGTCTGGCCAACTTCATCTGGTCCTCGACGATCAGCACGCGCATCCGTCATAGGTTCCCGCGCGCGGATGAAAGCACCATGAGGAGTCCCGGGCACGACGACGCGGGCGACCCAATGCCTGGCGCCGCCCGTCGCCTGCCGCCATCGGGTTCAGGGTCGCGCTACTCCTTACCGGTGGACTGGTGGTTGGCGTTGGGGTTGCCGGGCTCGTCGGCGTGACCGCCAGGCCCGTCGTTGCTCGGCGTCTCAGAGCCGGTGGTCTCACCGGCCGTGTCGGGCTTCTCGGTGCCCGGCTTCTCGGTCGCAGAGCTCCCGGTGTCCGCCTTCTCGTTCGCCGGGCCGCTGGGACCGTCGCTGTTGGGCGCGGTCTCCACCCCCGGCGCCTCTGACGCCGCGCTCTTGGCCTTCGAGACCGTCGAAGTGGCCTTCGCGGCCCTGGAGACCGCTGGGGCCGTCGGCGTGTCCGGCGTTGTCTGATCCCCACTTTGGATGTTGTCGCGGTCCGGGCCGGACGTCGGCTCGACCGTCGCCTTGGTCGGCGAGGATCCCGCCTGGGCGAGGGCTGAGCCCCCGAGGGCCAGCGCGGACAGCGCCGCGACCACGAGGACGATCTGCTTCATGCGCTTGGTCATGACTATTCCTTTCGTTGGGTGACATCAAGCGACGCACAGCCTGCGGACGGCAGATGAACTGACCATGAAGGCCCGGCCACCTGGCAGGCCGGGGATACTTCGCGGTCATGGCCGGGCCGAGCATCCTCGTGATCGAGGACGATCCCGAGCTGCGGGGCATCCTCCTGCGTGCCCTGGACGAGCACGGGTTCACCCCCACCGGGGCGGGGACCGGGGCCGAGGCGCTCACTCGGGTTGGCGACCCGGCACCGGACGCGGTGGTGATCGACATCGGCCTGTCCGACGCCGATGGCCGCGACCTGTGCCAGACCCTCCGCGCACGGGGGCTTGGGGCACCGGTTCTCTTTCTCACGGCCCGCGACGCGGTCGTAGACCGCCTCGCCGGATTTGACGCGGGAGGGGATGACTACGTCGTCAAGCCGTTCGATCTCGACGAGCTGGTGGCTCGGCTGCATGCGCTGCTGCGCCGCGCGGGGTCAGACCAAGCGGTCGAGGCCGGCGCCCTGCGACTGGACCCCATCGCGCACGCTGCGAGCTGCGGCGGGGAAACGATCCCGCTCACACCCACCGAGTTCCGCCTGCTTGGCACTCTCGCCGGCCGCCCCGGCGAGCCCGTTCGCCGCCGAGACCTTGTGAGGGCGGGCTGGGTCCACGGCGCGATCGTTCATGACAACAGCCTCGACGTGTATGTCGCCCGTCTGCGGCGCAAGCTGCGCCGCCTGCCGGGCGCTCCGGTGATCCGGACGGTCCACGGCGTGGGCTACCGGCTGGAATGACGCGACTGAAAGGTCAGGGACTGCGAAGAAGGCTGCTGGCCGCCGTCTTGGTCGCCGTCATGGTGGCCCTCGCGGCGATCACCGCTGCGTTCAACCTCGTGCTCGACCGGCGTCTGAACGGCGACGTGAACGATCTCCTGCGTGCGCGTGCCTCCGCCGAGCTCTCGGCCCTCTCCACCCTTGACGGACGGCTCTCCGTCCGCGAGGCGCCGGACGCCGGGGCCGGGGACGCGCCGGTATGGGTGTTTGCTGGCCCTCGTGCGCTGGAGGCTCCGCGGGCTTCGCGACCGGTCGATGCCGCCGCCCGAGCGCTCGCCGCCGCGCCCCGCCGGTTCGCCGACGTTCCGGGCCGCGAGACGCGTCTGCTGGCGCTCCCGGTGCGCTCGAGAGGGCGTCGAGTCGGAACGGTGGTCGCCGGCGTCTCGCTGGCCCCGTATCACTCCACGGCGCGGACGGCTCTGGTGGCTTCCCTGGCCCTGGCCGGGGTCGTGCTGGTGGCGGTCGCCGTGGCCGGATGGTGGCTGATCGCGGCTGCGCTGCGGCCAGTCGCCAGCATGACCAAGGCAGCCGCGCAATGGAGCGAGCGCGACCTCGATCGCCGCTTCGCACTTGGCGCGCCGCACGACGAGCTCACGGCCCTCGCGGCGACCCTCGACGGCCTACTCGACCGGCTAGCCGCGAGCCTGCGCCGCGAGCAGCAGTTCTCCGGGGAGCTCTCACACGAGCTGCGAACCCCGCTGGCCAAGATCTCCGCGGAGGCCCAGCTCACCCTGCGAGATGAGCGGAATGCGAGCGAGTACCGTCGGGCGCTCGCGGGCATCCTGGATTCCTCCGACCAGATGCGCCGGACGCTCGACACGCTGCTGGCCGCGGCGCGCCTGCAAGCCAATCCGCTGCGGGGGACGTCCGACGCCGCCCAGGTCGCCCGCGCGGTTGCCCGGGCATGCCAGGGGCAAGATCGAGCCGTCGTCGATGTCAGCCCGCCCGCTGTTCCGATACGGGTCGGCGTGGACGCCGAGTTCGTCGAGCGCATCTTGAACCCGGTCGTCGAGAACGCGTGTCGATACGGAGGCGGACATGTCCGCATCAGCGTGGGAGAGGCTGCGGGAGGCGTGATCTACCGCGTCCAAGACGATGGCGCCGGGGTATCCGATGACGAACGCGACCTGATCTTCGAGCCTGGGCGCCGCGGTCGCGCCGGCATGCATGCCGGTGGAGACGCGCGCGGAGCAGGGCTCGGCCTCCCCCTGGCTCGTCGCCTCGCGACAGCCGCCGGGGGACAGATAGAAGCGGTCCCCTCCAACAGCGGCGGGTGCTTTGAGATCCGACTCCCAACCGGCTACTAACTCACCCCGCTCTCATCTGACGCTCATCTGGCGGTGCGACCATCCTCTCATGCGAGTACTGATCGTCCGCGCTGCTGCAGACGTTCATGCGCCGGGCCGGCGAAGTGCTCAGCCGCTTTGCGCTCCTCGAGCATGCCTGGGACTACGAGTATGAGAACCGGTCGAACGTGGTGGACGTCTACGTTCGGTATCTCCGCGACAAGGTCGACCGACCCTTCGGCATGCACAGCATCGAAACGGTTCGCGGGGCCGGTTACCGCCTTCGCGGCGACGGAGGGCTTGACACCTGATGCTCCGAGCAGCGGGCTCGATGAAATCCGTTACCGCACGCGGTTGGCTACTGCGTGGGGTGGGGCGAGGTCGACGCCGTCTGGGGTGTTGAGGTAGCCGGGGCGACGGCCGGCTCGTCCGAGGTGGCCGTATTGCCAGACGATGCGGCGGCGATGTCGGTCGATGACGATCACGCGGTGGTTTGCGTCGTCGGTGGCCAGGATGTCGCCGTTTGGCAGCGGGAGGGCGATCGAGGGGTGGTCGAGGGCTTGCTTGCCGGGTGGGTGAAAGCGCCAGGTGACGTGTCCGCGGTGGTCGAAGATCTCGATCGTCCCGGGGTGGGTGTAGTCGACGCTGAGGAAGCGGTTGGCGGACACCTGGTTTGTGTCTGAGGGGTAGGTGAAGCCGGGTGGATGGACCGCGCCCGTGAGCTTGTTGTGGCGATCGAGGAAGTCGACCCAGTTCCCGGTGATCTCGGTGACCACGAGGCCGCCGTCGGTGGTGGGGAATGCGCCGTTGGGGCTTGCGAAGCTTTTCGGTGGCGCATGAGCGCAGGCTCCGGCGGCGCCCAGCTTGTGCAGCGGGCGGTGTTTGGGGGGTCGGAGGGTGAGCAGCCGGCAGTTTTTGATGTCGGCGCTGACGATGAGCCCGCGACGCAGCGGGATCGCGTCGTCGGGGTTATAGAGGCGATTGGGGCCGGACCCCGGGATGCCCGGTGCGCCGTAGTGGTAGACGATCTGGTGGCGGCGCACGTCGATCATGCTGATCGTGAAGTCGTCTTCCTGGGTGGCCACGATCCGTCGGCCATCAGCGGTGTAGAAGGCGTCGTCGGGGACGCGGAAGGTCTGGCCTGGCTTGAGATCGCCTCGCCGGGGAAACTGCCAGCGCACGCGTCCGTAGGGGTCGATCTCCACCAGCCGGTTGTTGGCCCGGTCGGCTATGAGCAGGTTGCCCGGTAGGACGTGGGGATCAGAGCCCGGGGCGAGCGCTCCCCTCGGTCCGGGGCTCAGAGTGCGACGGGCCGCCGGCACAGCCCGAAGCTCGGTGACGGTCGCCTGCGTGCCCTTGCTCCCGTGTCCGCCGGCGAGCAGAGCGTGGTCGGCGAAGCTCACGGCGGCGGGATCTGAGAGCGCGCCAGGAAGGCGCCCACGCGGGTACACGTGACCGGTGACGGCGTCGATGGCAAGGATGTCGCGGCGCGGCGCGCCGGTCTCTGAGCGGCGCCCGCCGACGACGTAGGCATACCCGGCCACCCGGATTGCCGCGGCGTGCGTCACGGGTGCCGGAAGCGTCGCGAGCCGGGTCAGGCCACCTCGCGTGGGGTCCAACCGGTAGACGACGCGGCTGGGACCGTGAGGGGTCGAACCTCCAGCAATGATCAAGCGCCCCGCCACCGTCGTCACGGCGGCGTAGCGCAGGCCAACCGGGAGGCGAGCAACCGGCCGGGCGCGGTGGCCGGGCCGCCACGCCAGCACAGAGTCAAGCCAACGCGTTCCCGTGAACCCACCGACCACATAGGCGGTGTCACCCACCGTCGCGGCGCCGAGGTCTGATCGGGGCTGGGGAAGGCGACCCACCTGCCGCGACGCACCCGTCCGGGGATCGATCCGGACGATCGCATCGAAAGAGACCGACTGGCCGCCACCGAACAGGTACACCGAGCCGCCGATACTCACCGCGGCAGCGTCATGCACCGCCGCGGGCAGACTCCCGAGTCGCAGCCCCCTCCTGCCGCCGGCGAAGACGCTGACCTCGCGCCGCGAGGACGATGCGCCGTCCAGCCCGCCCAGGAGCAGGGCGCGCTTAGCGTCGAGCGCCACCGCCGAACCAGCCTCGACGCCCGCGGCAAGCCTCCCGACCGGCCGTGCGACCAGCCGCGGAGGAACCGATGGCCCACCCGGACGCGGAAGCTCAACCGCGGCGCTTCCCCCGGGCTGCCTACCGTTGAGGATCGCCACCGAGGTGGCAACGAGGACTGCGATGACCACGCCGGCAAAGGCCAACACCACGAGCAAACGTCGTCGACCTCCTCGTCGAGCACCCTTGGTCGGAGGTCTGCGGCGTGGCCTCGGGCTCATCCTCGGAGCGTTCGTCGATGACGAAAACCTCGCCCCTCCGGCCTTGGCCTCGCGCTAGCCGCGATCGTCGCCCAAACCGCGACCTCGAGAATCGCTGACCGGCCGCCCCCCGCGCCACCAATAGGCACAAAAGGCCACGTAGAGGACGCCCAGAATGACCAGCCCGATAATTTGGAGAGTACTCATAGGAACCCCTGGGTTGAGCATCGTCGTGGCGCTAAGCCGGACCTAAGCGAGGGATTGGATTTTGGGGTGCACAACCCCCATGGTCGGAGCGGGAGGTTGCCGGCGGTCGTGTCCCGCCGTCCGCCCGGAGGTGGTCGCGACTCCGCACGGCGCGGCTCAGGTCGGGATGGCGTAGATGCTGCCGCCTTGCTCGACGACGCGGCGTTTGCTCAGCGGCCCTTGGGCGGGGCCGCCGAGGGGCTGCCCGGTCTGGGCGTCGTAGGTCGCCCCGTGGCAGGGGCAGACGATTTGCCCTCCTTCATATCCGACTGTGCAGCCGGCGTGGGTGCAGACGGCGCTCGTCGCGGTGAGCGTTCCGTTGGGGTGGCGGATGACGAGGTCGGGGTCTCCGCTCCCGGGGTCGCGATAGGTGGCGCCATGGTCGGTTTCGAGGCGGCTGGCGGGGCCGAGTCGGACAGCCCCAGACGGGAGCGGGGGTGCGCTGGCGGCGCTCGGCGCGTGCGTCGCCGCGTGGCTGGTGGGGGCTGTCTTTGCGGTCGCGCCCAGCGACGAGGTGCGCGCGCGGTAGCGGCCCTTGGCCAGCGCGGAGAACCCGCCAAGGACCAGTGTGGCGAGGCCCGTGAGCCCCACGGCCCGGGCGAGCAGATCCCGACGCGTGGCTGCGGCCAGCGTCGCGCCGTGGGGAGCATCCGCGGCTGCGTGTGCGTGCGACTGGCGTGCTCGCCTGGCCAGCTCGTGCTCGAGCGCGGGCTGGCCGCTGGCGCCCGTCAGCGCGAAGGGCAACCACCCGAAGACGAACACGACGTCTGAGCCAAGGAAGTACGGATAGGTCTTCCAGCTCGCAGTAACCAGGAAGAGCAGGTTGATCAGCATGCCCGCGATCGCGGCGCCGCGCGTGAAGAGCCCGATCGCCACGAGCAGGCCGATCGCGATCTCGGCGAACGCGATCCCCACCCCGGCCAACGTGACGTGCGGAACCGCGAAGGTCTTGAGGATGAACCCACCCGGCGTTCCGTGCGCAAACCCGCGCAGCTGGGTTCCCAGGTACGTCGGTGCGCCCTTGTGCAGGAAGCCCGGGTCCGAGAGCTTCTGGACCCCCGCGTAGACGAACGTCGCGCCCAGGAACAAGCGCAGCGGCAACAGGGCCGCGCCGGGCGCCAAGCGCCGTACTCTCGGCGAGCGTGATCCGGGCTCGCCCTCGCTCGCACTCATCGCTGGCGCACGGTGGAGGGATCCGGTAAGGCGGACGTAAGCCTGGGATTAGGGTTGGACGAACGCCTGGTGAGGCGTAACCGTTCGCGAACGCGTTGCTTAGAAATCGCTTAGGCGGGCTGCGGACACTCGCCGCCCATGCAGGGGCCGCGCTCGTCGCGGGTCGTTGCGAACGTCGTCGAAACGTGGCGTCGGCCGATGCTCCGGTCGCCTCCCTGAGCGAAGGAGCACCTCCATGTCTCGAGCCGATTCGCATGCTGGCGCTGGCCGCCGGATGCTCAACAAGGTCCCGGAGGTCACGCTCTACTTCTGGATCATCAAGATCCTGTGCACCACGGTGGGTGAGACCGCGGCGGACAACCTGAACACCAAGCTCAAGCTGGGCTTGACGGGCACGACCTACGTGATGGGCGGGCTCTTGCTCCTCACGCTGCTCTTTCAGTTTCGCATGCGCAGGTACGTCCCGGGCATCTACTGGCTCGCGGTGGTGCTCCTGAGCATTGTCGGGACGCTGATCACCGACAATCTCACCGACAACCTCGGCGTCTCCTTGGAGGCGAGCACGATCGCGTTCGCCCTCGTGCTCGCGGTGGTCTTCGCGGTGTGGTACGCCAGCGAAAGGACGCTGTCCATCCACACCATCTTCACCACGCGACGGGAGGCGTTCTACTGGCTGGCCATCCTGTTCACCTTCGCCCTGGGCACGGCCGCGGGCGACCTCGCGGCGGAGCGGCTCGGCCTCGGCTATTGGAAGGCAGCCCTCGTTTTCGGCGCCGCCATCGGGTTGGTCTACGTGGCGCATCGCTCCTGGAGGCTGGGCGCGATCCTGGCCTTCTGGATCGCCTACATCTTGACTCGGCCCCTCGGCGCCTCGGTCGGCGACTTCCTCTCACAGACACGCCAGGACGGCGGGATCGGTCTCGGCACGACCGGGACGACCGTGCTCTTCCTCGTCACGATCCTCGTCCTGGTCGTCTATCTGACCCTCACGAGGCGAGACGTAATAACCACGACAGCAGCCGCGCCCACCACCGATACCGTCACCACCGGCGGCGGCGTCCTCGTCATCGCCAACAAGACGGCTGCGACACCCGCGCTCATCGAGGCGGTGCGCGAGCGCGCCGCCTCGGGCCCCGCGAGGTTCTCGCTACTGGTTCCCAACCCTGACGACCTGGTGTTCGACCGGGTGGGCACCGACGTCCGCCACGGTCAACAGGTGCTCGCGCTGGCGCTGCCGCTGCTCGAGGCAGCGGCCGGAGACGAGGTCGAGGGCTGGGTCGCCAACAGCCCCAACGCATATGACGACATCGCGGAGGCGCTCAACGCGCGCGACTACGACGAGGTCATCCTCTCAACGCTGCCCAGCCACGTCTCGCACTGGCTGCACATCGACTTACCCAGCCGCGTGGCTGAGCTCGGCTACCCACTGAGGACCGTCACGCCCAGCCCCGGCGCCTCCGAGCACGAAGCGGGCCTGGCGGCGCGGGCATAACGAGCTTGCCCCGGCCCGCGGGGACGGGCCTTGGCCCGCGACGCTATGAGGCCAGGGGCGAGGACGCGCCGGCTCAGGAGCCGCGTCCGGCCGGACGATGCCCAAGCAGCTCGCTGATCGTCGCTCTGGCATGCTCGAAGACGACCGGATCTGCACGCAGGCGAAACAGCGAGTCGGCGTTCGCGAGGATGGACTGCAACCCGAACGCGGTCTGGTCGGGGTGCTTGTGGGCTCGGAGCTCTCCGCTCTCGCCGGCCCGGTGGACGGCCGCTTCGAGGGCCGCCGTCTGTTTCTCGAGGGCGGTCGCGAGCGCCTTGCTCACCGCGTCGTCGCGGCCCGCGAACTCGACTGCTGAGATCAGGAAGAAGCAGCCGCCGGGGAAGACCCTGCGCTCATGGAAGGAGAGCCAGCGCTCCAACATCGCGCCCAGGTTGCTGTGAGCGTCCTCGGGCCGGTCGTGCAGGACGTCGTTCTCGAAGATCTCCCACGCCTGGGCAATCGTCGCCAGCTGGAGCTCCTGCTTGGAGCCGAAGTGGGCGAAGAGCCCGCTCTTGCTCATCGGGACGGTGGATGCCAACTCGCCCATCGACAGCTCCTCGAGCCCTCGGAGCGAGCCCAGCTCGACCGCCGCGGCCATGATCGCACGCCGCGTGCCCGCTGCCTTGGGCGGGCGCCCAGTGGCCACGCGGCCCGGGTCGATCGTCACAGCCATGCCGGAGCCCAAGCAGCCGAGGACGGTCCGAGTCGCAGCGCCGAGAGGGGCGGGCACGCCTGGCGCGACGGGTGGGGGGGTGGACGGAGTGCAGGCACGGTCTGTTCCGCTTTTCAAGGGTACTAGCGAGCTTGGGAAACGGGCGAAGCGCAGCGCAGTGGATTTAGCACGACCGGTCGTGCTAAGGTTGCTGGACCAGTAGGTCCAAGCGGCAGGCAGCAACCGTGGATCGGCCCAGAAACACAGCAGGCGCCCGGCGCCGTAGAGCCCTCTTCGAGGAGGCGCTGTCGCTGATCGAGGCCAGCTACCATGAGGATCGGCTGACCGTCGACGATCTCTCGCAGCAGATCTTCTCGTCGCGGCGTCAGCTCCAGCGGGCCTTCGCCGAAGCCGGCACCAGCGTACAGGAGTGCCTGCACCTCGTCCGCATGCGGCGCGCCGCGGAGCTGCTGCACGAATCGTCGCTCCCGGTGGCCCAGGTGGCTCGAAGCGTGGGCTACCGGCAGCCGCCGCAGTTCGCCAAGGCGTTCCGTCGTCACTACGCACTGACGCCCTCGCAGTGGCGCACAGCGCACTATCTCCAGGATCGCGAGCGTCCCCTGCGGGAGCTCGCGCTCTCGGCGTAGCACCGAGGGCCCCGGCCGTTTGACATAACGCAACTCGCAGCCGGTGTTGGCGCGGAGGCGCGCCCGTGCAGGGGAAAAGCGCAACCTCCGCGGCGCGATTCTGTTATCACTGCAACTAAGCGAATCGCCGAGTCTGCGGGCACCCAATGCCTGCAGAACGGGGGAACCAACTGGGCTCGTCGCGTTGCGGCGAGCCTCGGGGCAAACCGGCCGCACGCGGCCGGCGCGCAGCTCGACCAGCGCGAGCCCGTCAGCTCACCTCGTAGGCGCGGGAGACGAGATCGTGAAACGTGGATGGCGGCGGACCAAGACAATCGGCGCAGCGACCGCACTGGCCCTGAGCCTCGCTGCGGCTGCGACAGTCCCCGCCTCGGCCGATGCGCGCGCGAAGCCCGCCGGTTCGAACCCGCTCGATGGAACGGGCATGTGGATTTGGCAGGCGCCGCTCTCGAGTGGGGGCAGTCCCGCACGGATCGGCGCCCAGGCTCGCAGGTACGGCGTCCGCACCGTGTACCTCAAGAGCTCGGACGGCACGTACATGTGGCGCCAGTTCACGCGGTCCTACGTGGCTGCGCTCAAGGCCCAGGGCCTGAGGGTGTGCGCCTGGCAGTACGTCTACGGCACGCATCCTGAATCCGAGGCCGCGCTCGGGGCGCGGGCGGTCCAGTACGGCGCAGACTGCCTGATCATCGACGCAGAGGCCGAGTACGAGGGGCGCTATGCCCAGGCCGATCGCTACATCCGCACCCTGCGGCGTTCCATCGGCCCAAGCTACCCGCTTGCCGTGTCACCGTTTCCCTACGTCGACTACCACCCCTCGTTTCCCTATTCCGTATTCCTGGGGCCCAACGGGGCGCAGTACAACCTGCCACAGATGTACTGGCGGGCAATCGGCACCAGCGTCGACCAGGTCTTCGCCCACACCTACACCTACAACCGTCTCTACGGGCGGCGCATCTATCCGCTGGGCCAGCTCTACCAGAATCCCTCCCCCGCCCAGGTCACCCGCTTTCGGGCGCTGTCCGTGGCCTACGGCGCCTCGGGCGTGAACTGGTGGGATTGGCAGGAGGCGCGCCCCCGTGGGTGGCAGGCGCTCGGGGTCCGCCTGACCGCGAAGGCGAGCGCTCCGGCGCTCGGCTACCCCATCCTCGGCAGCGGCTCGCGCGGCGATATCGTGGTGTGGGCCCAGCAGCACCTCGTCTCGGCTGGGTACAACGTGCGTATCGATGGCTCCTACGGAGAGACCACGCGCAATGCGGTGTCCGCGTTTCAGGCGGCGAAGGGCACGCCGGTGACCGGCAAGATCGGCGAGATCACGTGGCCCGCGCTCCTGCGCTACCCCGCGACTCCGGTGGCCTGGGGCTCGCGCCTGCGCGCTCGCGGCGCAGCCACGAGGCTCAGCGCCGGCTCCGCGCCGGCATCGGCTCGGCTGCCCTCCGTGGCGAGGGACATTGCACCCAAGCGCCACGGCCGCGGCTGAGTCGAAGCAGCGCCGCTAGGCCGCGGTCTGCTCGGGGAGTCTGCGCGGAGCGATCTCGCGCATGCGCGTCAGCAGCTCCATGACCTCCGGATCGTCTCCGAGCTTCAGCGCGCGCTCGCAGGCATCGATGCAGTCGCTGATGCGATCGGCGCGAGCCAACGCGTGGGCGTACCGAGCCCATGCGGCGGGCGAGCGGGGCTCGAGCTTTCTCGCCTCCTCACATGCCGAGACCTCGCCGCCGACGTCTCCGACCAGGTGGTTCGCCAGGGCGAGGTCGAGCAGGCCCTCGACGCTCGGCGCCATGAGCCGGGCATGTTCGAGCGGCCCCAGAGCGCCGGCGCCGTCGAGCTGGGCCAGACGCAGCCGTCCGACCCGCTCCCAGGCCGACGCGTCGCCTGGCGCGCGCTCGGCGGCACGCTCGGCCGCCTCCGCGGCGAGGGGGATCGCCCGCATGTCCTCATAGATTCGGGCGGCGAACCGATGGGGGGTGGGGCGGTCGGGCTCCGCGCGCGCCCAATCGCGCACGGCGCGGGCGGCGGCGGGCAGGTTGCCCGCCTGCCAGAAGGCGAGTGTCATCAGTCGCAGCACGCTCGGGTTGGTCGGCTCGGCGTCGCGCGCGTAGATCAGCCGCTGCGCGGCGAGGGCGAAGTTGCCCTCGGCCATCGCGTGCTGCGCGGCGGTCATGAAGCGCTGCACGCGCTCAGCGCCCGGGTCCGGCGTCGAGAAGTCCACGAACTGCAGTGATCCCGCGGGCACCGTTCGCACGCCGACTCCGAAGCGGATCCGGGCCCACTGTTGGGCGTAGTCCCCTTCGCCGGAGAAGTAGATTCCGGTGACCGTGCCGACCCCCCACTCCGGATAGGAGAGGCAGCGCGCATAGCGGTGCACGACCGAGTGGTCGGGGACGCGCTCGCCGAAGGGGTCGTGCTTGCGCTGCTCGGTCGCCCGCGCGCGGGCCTGCTGCTCGGCCTCGTAGGCGCGCCGTCCGGCCTCGGCGCGCGCCGCGCGCGCAGCCGCGGCGCTTGCTCGCACCGCGTTGCGCGACACGTTGCCGCCGCGCGAGGCGTCGGCCAGCTCGGCGAGCTGGTCGGCAGCCTCGTTGATCGCCTGCAGGTGGCGCTGGTGCTCGTGCTGACGCCCGGGCGGTGCGATGTCGGGATGCCAGCGCTTGGCCATCCGGCGCCGCGCCAGCTGGACGGTCCGCTGGTCGAAAGGGGCCTCCAGCTCGAGGAGCAGGAGGGCTTGCTCGACGTCGAGGACTGCGGGCATGACCGTAAACGGTAGCGCCGGCGGAGAGCGCCGGCGTGATCCGGACGCGCGCCGCGCGGCTCCCACGACCCGTACCCAGCGAAGTCGTGGCGTCTCGTGCACGCTGGGACGTGCGCGAGGCGACTGGACTGCTCGTGCCCGCCGAGTGGTGGCGTCTCGTGCACGCTCGGGCCGCCGAGACGATGCCGTGGCCGCGCTGCTCGCGGCTGGGCACCGATCCGTGTCGCTCGTGGACTGGGTGAGCTTCGAGCTGATGCGCGCCGAGCGCATCGACTGCGCCTTTGCCTTCGACGCCGACTTCGCTCGCCAGGGGTTCGCGACCGTCCCCTGATCGTCCCCCGGGCGCGGTCCGCCGGCCCTCTATCCTCCTCCGTCCCATGGCCGGCGAGTACATCTACACCATGCACCGCCTCTCGCGGGTGCATCCGCCCGATCGTGAGGTGCTCAAGGACATCACCCTGGCGTTCTTCCCCGGCGCCAAGATCGGCGTGCTCGGGCCCAACGGCTCGGGCAAGTCCACGCTGCTGGCGATCATGGCCGGCCAGGACACGGAGTTCCGCGGCGATGCAAAGCTCGCGGCCGGCGCCAGCGTCGGCCTGCTCGAGCAGGAGCCGACGCTCGACGAGTCAAAGGACGTGCGAGGCAACGTCGAGGATGGAGTCGCCGAGACGCGTGCCCTGCTCGACCGCTTCACCGAGCTCTCGACCAACTACTCGGACGAGACCGCCGACGAGTTCGCCCGCGTGCAGGAGCAGATCGACGCAGCCGACGCGTGGAGTCTGGACACGACCCTGGACGCCGCGATGGACGCGTTGCGCCTGCCGCCGGCCGATGCCGCCGTGGACACGCTCTCCGGCGGTGAGCGCCGCCGCGTGGCCCTGTGCCGCCTGCTCCTGGGCCAGCCCGACCTGCTCCTGCTCGACGAGCCCACGAACCATCTCGACGCCGAGTCGGTTGCTTGGCTCGAACGCCACCTGGCGGAGTACGCGGGCACGATCGTCGCCGTCACCCACGACCGCTACTTCCTTGACAACGTCGCCGGCTGGATCCTCGAGCTCGACCGGGGCCGCGGCCTTCCCTTCCAGGGCAACTACTCGTCGTGGCTCGAGCAGAAGCACGCCCGCCTCTCGCAGGAGGAGCGCCAGGACAAGGCGCGCCAGCGCACGATCGCGGCGGAGCTCGAATGGGTGCGCATGAACGCCTCCTCGCGGCTGACCAAGAACAAGGCGCGCCTCGCCCGCTACGACGCCCTGCTCGCCGAGGAGCGCAACGTAAAGCTCGACCAGGTCCAGATCCACATTCCCGCCGGCCCCCGCCTGGGCGACCTCGTGCTCGAGACCGAGGACCTGCGCAAGGGCTACGGCGACACGCTGCTGATCGACGGCCTGAGCTTCACCCTGCCGCGCGCGGGCATCGTCGGCGTCATCGGGCCCAACGGGGCGGGCAAGACCACGCTGTTTGAAATGATCACCGGCCAGGAGGAGCCAGATGCCGGCGCGCTGCGCCTCGGCGACACGGTGGAGCTCGCCTATGTGGATCAGTCGCGCGACGCGCTCGATCCCGACAAGAACGTGTGGGAGGAGATCTCCGGCGGCGAGGAGAAGGTCAAGGTGGGCGAGCAGTGGATGAACTCGCGCGCCTACGTCGGCGGGTTCAACTTCAAAGGCTCCGATCAGCAGAAGAAGGTGGCCAAGCTCTCCGGCGGAGAGCGAAACCGGCTGCACCTGGCAAAGCTCCTGCGGACCGGAGGGAACCTGCTGCTGCTCGACGAGCCCACCAACGACCTCGACGTCGACACCCTGCGGGCGCTGGAGGAGGCGCTGCTCGCCTTCGCCGGCTGCGCCGTGGTCATCTCACACGACCGCTGGTTCCTGGATCGCATTGCCACCCACGTGCTCGCGTTCGAGGGCGACTCGCACGTCGAGTTCTTCGAGGGCAACTTCGAGGCCTATGAGGCGCGGCGCCACGAGCAGCTGGGGGCCGAGGCCGACCGGCCGCACCGCATCACCTACAAGCGCCTGGTCCGCGGCTGACGATGGCCCGCCTGAGCATCCGCGAGTTCACCGACCCGGGCTGCCCGTTCGCGTTCTGCGCCGAGCCCGCACGTTGGCGCATCGAGTGGCTCTATGGCGATCAGCTCGAGTGGTCGCGGCGGATGGTCGTGCTCTCGCAATCGCCCGACGATTACGTGGAGAAGGGCTTTACCCCCGACAAGCAGGTCAAGAGCTACAAGCGGCTGCGCCGCCAGCACGGCATGCCCATCGACGCCCACGAGCGCCCGCGGATGGCGGCGACAGAGGTCGCCTGCCGCGCGGTGGTCGCGGTGCGCCTTCATGCCCCCGAGCACGAGCGGGC
>JBBSIW010000004.1:0-21489 GCA_038231895.1 Solirubrobacterales bacterium
AGGCCCGATGGACTTGATCGCCCACCCGTTCGGGGTCGCCGCCGCTTCTCCCTGCTCAACCGCCCAAACCGCCGCCGACGCCACCCGCGCCGACGATCATCACCAGGCCCTCACCGGCCCGAAAATCCCGAAACTCGAGTGATGCGGCAGCAGCACGTAAAGACCGCCGCCCGTGCAGGCGAGGTAGGCCAGCAGGCCGAGCGTTCCTAATACACCGACCTTGCCGCTCCGTGCCGCTTCCGCCCCGAGAAACGACGCGGCGACCGTCGCCGCAGCGAGCAGGGTTCCCGTTCGACTGCGCAACTCGCCAAGGCGCCTTTCCTGCTGCTCGATGGCAGCGAATGAGATCCCGTAGGCGAACTCAGCCAATGACGAGGCCACTGCCTGGAGATAGGGCCCTCACCGGCGGGACTCACCCCGGTCATCGGGATGGCCCATCGTCCGAGTGCCCGAGCGATAAAGGCGAAGTCCGTGCCATCTGTGGTGCAGGCGCAAACTGCGAAAGTCTCCCCGGAGCCATAAGGGGGGGCGGTTAGGCTGTACACGTAGCGTACACGTCGCGTGTATGCTACGTGTATGGCGAAGGCGAGGACGAACATCGAGATCGACGACGCCTACGTCGAGACGATCATGGACCGCTACGGCGTGCGGACCAAGACAGCCGCTGTCGACCTCGCGTTGCGCCACCTGGCCGGGCAGCCTATGACAGCTGACGAGGCGCGGGCGATGCGAGGAGCGCGCGCCATCCTCGACCCCCCCGCGGACGTGCCGCCCAGCGCGGTCGGGTGATCCTCGCCGACACCTCCGCCTGGGTCGAGTACGACCGGGCCACCGACAGCTCCGTCGATCGGCGTCTCTCGCATCTGCTCGAGACCGCCGGTCCCGTTGCGGTCACCGAGCCCGTCGTGATGGAGGTGCTGGCCGGCGCGCGCGACGACCGACGGGAGGCCGACCTGCGCCGACTGCTGCTGCGCTTGGAGCTGTTGAGCTTCGATCCGGTGTCGGATTTCGACGGCGCCGTGCGGATCTATCGACGCTGCCGGGCCGCCGGCGTCACCCCACGCGGAATGGTCGACTGCATGATCGCCTCCGTCGCCTGGCGCCGAGGCGCGACGCTGCTCGCCTACGACGCAGACATGGACCGAGTCTCGCGCGTCATCGGAGTCGACGTCGACGACGCATCGCTGCGGGTGTGATCTGCTTGGGCATCAGCGCGGTTCGCCGACGGGGGCCGCTCTGCTCCGAGCGCCCGACGCTCCTTGACCGGCGCATCAGCCATGTAGGGCCTCCAAGTCGTGGATCAGCGCTGGCAGCTGATGATTCGCGGCATCAGGCGGACTGGTTAGGTGCGGTGATCGTATGGACCTCGGCGCCGCCTAGCTCCGCGACGCGCTCGACCGGGTAGCCGATCTTCGAGGCGAAGGCCTGGAATGGGGACAGCAGGTGAGCGTGGCTGTCGCCGACCACTCTTTGCTCTATCCGCGTTGGGCGGCCCGCAGCGAGTCGGCGGCCGTCAGGAGGGAGGCCCCGAGGAACACGCTGTCCTTCGCCAGGAACTGCCCCACCAAAGAGAGCTTCGGAGGCCCGTGGTTCTCCTGCCACACCCCCGGCGTCGTGGCAAGGAAACTAAGGGTGGTGACGAACATCCCGACAGCCCCGAGGCTGCCGATCGCCGCGGCTCTGGGGGCGAGCGGATTCGCGCCGATCAGAGAGCCCATCGCGATCTCCGCCACCCCGATGAGTCGTGCCGTCTTCTGCTTGCCCAGCTTATTGAGCAACGGCGAGAACAGCGGACTCGAGGAGACCATGGGATGGATGTTCTCGACCTCGTAGTCATGGAACTTGA
This sequence comes from Solirubrobacterales bacterium, assembly GCA_038231895.1. Lineage (GTDB taxonomy): Bacteria > Actinomycetota > Thermoleophilia > Solirubrobacterales > Solirubrobacteraceae > JALYZC01. The sequence continues at coordinate 1,847 of JBBSIW010000004.1, forward strand.
GTGTTCCGACCCAGACGAGGGTCGTTGCCAGTGTGGAACGCAGGACCGAGGTGCTCACGGACTGGAGGCGCGTGGCTGGTCGTGTGCTCATGGCGGCTTCCCTTTCGCTTGGCCGTCAGCCGGAGGTGCTCGGTGTTGTGCTGAGCGAGTGGATTGGACGGGACGGTACCGTTTTCTGCCAGCTTACGCGGCCAACGCGCTGCCCCCGGCCCCTCACCGCTCGCCGGAGGGCGCGAAGGACCGCAGATAGGCCAAGATCGCCTCGAGCACGTCTTTCATCGGACGCACGTCCTTGTTGAGAGTCGCGAGTAGGTAGCCACCCTGGATTCCCGCCAGCGTCGTCGCGGCAAGCCAGCTCGGGTCGGCGTCGGGGCGCAGCCTCTCCGCGGCTCTCATGTTCGCGAGCGCTTGCTCGATGCTCGCCTCCCAGAGAGAGAAGGCCTCTGCGAGCTCGCGCCGATGCGCTTCGTTCTGGTCGGCCAGCTCCGCGGCGAGCGACCCGATCGGACAGCCGCCGATCAGCCCTCGTTCTGCGTAGGAGGCGACCAAGGCGTCGAAGTAGGACTTGAGCTCCTCCCAGTTGTCGAGGCGCTCGAGCAAGGTTCTCTGCCAGCCCACGTGGCGGTCGGACTGGTAGCGGATGACCTCGCTCACAAGATCGTCCTTGCTCGGGAAGTAGCGGTAGAACTGGCCCTTACCGGCCCGCACCGCGGCGAGAACCTGCTCGACGCTGGTGGCGGTCACGCCGCGCTCGTGAAAGAGGCTTGCGGCGGTGGCCAGGATCTTCTCCCTCGTCTCCCGGCCTCTTTCAGTCCTTGGTTTGGCCATCGCTAGGGCCCCACGCCCGTGCAAGCAAGATCGGTGCCGTCCCCACGCTCATGGAGCTCGTCACCACGCCATCTCGACTGTTCAAGCCAATCTTCACGGCTCACGGCGGCGGCCCACGCCAGCGTCGGCCGTTCCGAGAGCGAATAGTCACGCTTCATGGGAGTAGCTGGACTGTATGCGGGGTCAGCGAAGGTTTCAGCTAGAGCGTGACTCGACGGCCAGAAAACCCGGACACCGGTAGAAGGCGTGAGCCACTCTCGACGGGGCCGGGATCGGGCTCCACTCTCGCGTCGCTCTTCCGATTCGGCGAAGCGTGCCGGACACGAGCTCTCGCTGCTCCTCTTGTGGAAGAGCAGCAGCGACCCCGGTCGCTGGCGCTGGGCGCGAGAGGCGATAGCGGCTGGGCTCGTGTTGCCGCTACTCCTTCCGGCGCAAAGGAGTAGCGGGGCGGCGACCTCGTGGGCGGTTTCTGTCGTTCGTCAAGACGGCGTCGTCAGTCAAAGCTAGGCGGCGGTGTACCCGACGTCGGTGTGGGGATCGGGAACGGGCCGGTCTGATTCGCGCAGATGCGCGAGGTGCGCCACGAGGGCTTCGGCCATCCGCGACTCGACCTCGTCGCGCGTTTGCCCAAGCGCGAAGACACCGTCCACGTCAGGACGGTGGGCGCCCCAGGCACCGTCGTCCGCCCGCTCGTAAATGACGAGGTAGTCCTTCATCGTAGGTTTCGCAGTCCCGTCGCTCGCCGGATCGCAGCCAGCGTGCCAGCCGGAACGGTATCGGAGTTCCTGCCAGCCACCGTGACGGCCCGCGCGCCGTCAGGGCTCTCCCACGTCTCATGCGACATGGCAGTCGACCAGCCCAGCGGCACCGTCTCGGCGCTTGCCGATCCCACCCGTCGCGCGATTCTCGAACGGCTCGCCGACGGCGAGGCCACAGCTTTTTCGGCGCGCCTCGCGGAGATCCTGTCGCAGGCCTGACGCCGCGCCCGCACCCCGCAACAACCACAGCCACACTGGAGTGTTCGCTTAAGCCACACTTGCCATCCACCCATGCCCCCGCCCGCGGCCACCACTGAGCCCTTCGACGCCGAGGTTCGCGTCCAGCACACGCTCTACAAGGCCGCCGACGAGAGCTTCGCCGTCGTGCTCATCCAGGCCCCGGACGGCGATACCGTCACAGCCGCGGGACCGCTCGCCCACTTGGCCCCCGGCACGCGGGCGCGAGTAGCGGGGCGCTGGCAGGAACACCCGAAGTACGGGCACCAGGTCGAGGCGGACCTCGGCTACGAGCTCGATCCCGATAACGCCAGCGGGGTGCGCAAGTACCTGCTGACCATCCGCCACATCGGGAAGTCGCGCGCTCGTGTGCTGATGAACCGCTACGGCGATGCCGTCCTCGAGCAGATCGACACCGACCCCGAGGCCGCGTTCGCCGGGCTGCCGGGGCTCGGGCGCAGGGCCGCCGCGAGGGCAGCAGAGTCGTGGCGAGAGCGCCGCGCGCTGCGCGAGCTCTATCTGCTGCTCGCCCCTCACGGCGCGGGCTGGCTCGCGGAGCCGCTGCGCGCGCGCCACGGCAGCGAGGCGACAGTGATCGTACGCACGCGGCCCTATCTGCTGACCGAGGAGCACGGGGTCGGGTTCGCGACGGCGGATGCGATCGCGCGCGCGAACGGAGCGGCGATCGACTCGCAGGCGCGTCTGCGGGCGGCGACGGTCCACCTGCTGCGCGAGGCGGAGCTGCGCGGCCACACCTACCTGACCCGCGCGGAGCTGCGCACCCGCGCAGCGGGGCTGGTGGGCGAGCTCGAGGACGCCGTGCTGGAGGCGCTGGCCACCGACGCCGTGCTCGCGCTCGACGACGGCCGCGTAGCGGTGGCGGCCACCTTTCAGACCGAGCGGGCCGCCGCGGCGAAGCTCGCGCAGCTGGCGGCGGCCGAGCCGGTGTTGCGCCGCTCGAAACCTCCCCCACGCGCGTCGGCGGACCTCAGCCACGAGCAGCAGGCGGCCGTCGGTGCGGCCTTCGCCTGCCAGCTCTCCGTCGTCACCGGCGGTCCGGGCACCGGGAAGACGACCCTCGTCGGGGCGATCGTGGAACAGGCCGCCGCCGCGAAGGTCGAGGTCGCCCTGTGTGCCCCCACGGGCCGCGCCGCACGAAGGCTCGAGGATGCGACCGGCCATCCCGCCACCACCATCCACCGCCTCGTGGAGTGGCAGCCGGGCGCCGGTCCGGTGCGCGGTCCCGGCTATCCGATCGAGTGCGACCTGCTCGTCGTGGATGAGTCGAGCATGCTCAGCCTGAGCGTCGCCGCGACGCTGCTCGCCGCGCTCGGCGAGGAAACCCACGTCGTGTTGATCGGCGACGCCGACCAGCTGCCACCCGTCGGCGCCGGCAAGCCGTTCGCCGACGTGATCGAGTCTGGGCGCGTACCGGTCGTCCGCCTCACCCACGTGTTCCGCCAGGCTGCGCGCTCGCTGATCGTGCAAGCCGCTCACGCGATCAACAGCGGCCAGCCGCCGCGAACACAGGCAACGGACACCGAGCTGCGCGATTTCTTCTTCATCGAGAGGCCGCGTGATTCGGATGCCGCCGCCGAGATCGTGGCACTCGCAACCGAGCGCCTGCCGCGCCACTACGACGCCGATCCAATCCGCGACGTCCAGGTACTGGCGCCGATCTACCGCGGCGCTGTCGGCGTCGACATGCTCAACGAGCGCCTGCGGGCGAAGCTCAACCCGGAAGGCGCGTCCTGTCTCGACGGCCCGCTGCGCATCGGCGACAAGCTGATCCAGACCCGGAACGACTACGCCACCGGCCTGATGAACGGACAGATCGTGATCGCGCTCGGGGAGGAGGAGGACGAGGACGGTGAGCGACTGCTCGTGGAGACCGACGCGGGCGAGCGACTCGCCGTGCCGGCTGAGCGCACGCGCTCGCTGCGTCCCGCCTACGCGATCTCGGTGCACAAGTCGCAGGGTTGCGAGATGCCCGTCGTGATCGTGCCAGTGCACTCCTCGCATGCCGTGCTGCTCTCGCGCAACCTGCTCTACACGGCGGTCACCCGGGCGCGCAACGCCTGCGTGCTCGTCGGCGAGCGCCAGGCCCTGACACGAGCGCTGCGCCGCGCCGACGCGTTCCGGCGCAACTCGCGGCTCGCCGGGCTGCTCGCCGCGGAAGAGGCGGGCTTGGGCTGACGGATTCGGGCACGTGCTAGTTGGGAGCGCTGACCGGCAGGCCCACGTGGCGGGCGACGTCGGCCATGCGGTGGTCGTAGGTGATGACCTCGGCGAGTCCCGTGCCGAGCGCCTGCGCGGCGGCGAGGTGGATTGCGTCGAGGCTTCGCACATTCGTCCCGTTCAGGGCAGCGGCCTCGTCCAGGAGCAGGTCGTCCATGCGTACCAGCGAGATCCTCGTGAGCAGTCGCCTTGCCCGGTCGATCGCCGGCTGGCCGTGGGCGCGAACGGCGTGGATCACCTCCACGCGTGCGAGAGCGCACGACACGCGGTGGGGACGCTCGCGCAGGTGGCCCGCCAGCGCTGCCGACTCGTTCTCCTGGATGACGAGCCTGACGATCGCCGAGGAGTCGAGGTAGACGGCGGCGTCAGCGTTCATCCGATCTGGCTCCGGCGAGAGCGTCGCTCGGGAGTGCCTCCCCCTCCTGGGGCGCCAGCGGGAGGCCGAGGTCGAGCGCGTCACCCGTAGCGGGCACCAGCCGCCCACTCGCGGCCAGCTCCTCGACGCCGCCGCTCGTCGGAACGGGCACCAGCCAGGCGACTGGTCGCCCCCGATCGGTCACTTGGATCGTCTCCCCCTCCTGCACCTCCCGCAGATAGCGACTCGCCTGCTGGCGCAGCTCTCTGACCCCGATCGCACGCATGTGCTACTTATAGCATGCCGCCGCCTTTTCCGTAAACCATCGGGTAGCATATGGTCATGGTTAGGACCCAGACACTCGTCCAGCTCAGCGACGAGCTCGTCGCCCTGCTGGACGAGCGGGCGGCGCGGCTGCGGCGGTCACGGTCTGACCTGATTCGCGAGGCGCTCGAGAAGTTCATGCTCGACGACGTCGAGGCCGACGTGAGCCGCCGGATCGTCGCGGGCTACGAGCGGGTCCCGCAACGGAGCGATGGCCTCGATCGCTGGGCACAGCGCGGGGCGGGCGATCTGGTCGGCGAGGAACCCTGGTGAATCGCGGCGAGGTCTGGTGGGTGGAGGAGCCGGACCTCGGTAGGCGACCCGCATGCGTGCTGACGCGCCAGGAGGCGATTGCCGTCCTGCGGCGCGTCACCGTCGCCCCGGCAACGCGCACGGTGCGGTCGATCCCGACGGAAGTCGAGCTCGGTCCTGCGGATGGAATGCCCGAGCGGTGCGCGCTGTCACTCGACAACGTGCGCACGGTGCCAAAGGCCATGCTGACTGAGCGGATCACGAGCCTGCCGGCGGCTCGGATGCGTGAGGTGTGCACCGCCGTCGATCGCGCGCTCGCGTGCTAGGCAGGTCACCCCGGGAGTCGGTGACGGACTCCTGAAAAGCGCGCGAAGTCGCGGTCGTAGGAGACGATCTCGGCGCCGTGCTCAATGGCGAGGGCGGCGAGATGAGCGTCCGTGGTGAGGTTGCCCGCGGTTCCCGTCTCTCGCAGGAGCCCCCGGAGCAGGCCGGGATGTCTCGCGGTCGGTTCGGTGACGACGGCCGCGGGCGCGCCGAGCCAGGCTTCCACCTGGCCGGTCGCCTCGTCGACCGTCATCGGGGCCTGCAGGAGCGATGGGTTCGTGCCGATGCGGATGAACGCGAGGAGCGCGATCCAGGCGAGTCCGATGGCCTCCGCGCCTGCGAGCGAGCTGTCCAACCAGCTCCGTGACCGCTCGTGATGGACGCTTACCGAGTCGACGGCGTAGAGCAGGACGTTCGCGTCGACCACGACCACCGTGCTGTCAGCGGCCTTCGGCGAGTCGGCGTGCGAGGGCGTCGTCCTCGAGGTCTGCCGCGAGCTGCAGGGTCTTGGTCAGGTCAACGCGGGCGGGGCCGAGGTCGCGGGGGGTCGTGTAGGTCCGGCCTGCCGAGGCGGGTGGCCCGAGGCTGGCGCGGATCGCTTCGTTGACGGCCTCCTTGAACGACAGGCTGCGCTCACGCATCGCACGCTCCACGAGTAGGCGAGTATCAGCATCGAGTGTCACCGTCGTCCGCAGGCTTGCATCATAGCATCGTAAGTAACGATACGGTGATGCCTACGCCTCGTCTCCCAGCTCCAGCACGGCCAGGAACGCCTCCTGGGGCACCTCGATGCGCCCGACCTGCTTCATGCGTCGCTTGCCGGCCTTCTGTCGCTCCAGGAGCTTGCGCTTGCGCGAGATGTCACCTCCGTAGCACTTGGCGATCACATCCTTGCGGTAGGCCTTGACCGTCTCGCGGGCGATGACGTGCGAGCCGATCGCCGCCTGGATCGGGACGTCGTACTGCTGGCGGGGGATCTTGGTGCGAAGCCGCTCGGCGAGGCTGCGGCCCACGTCGTAGGCCTTCTCGCGGTGGACGACCATCGACAGCGCGTCGACCGGATCTCCCCCGAGCAGGACGTCGAGCTTGACCAGGTCGGATTCGCGCAGGCCGGTGAGCTCGTAGTCCAGCGACGCATAGCCGCGGGTGCGCGACTTGAGCTGGTCGAAGAAGTCGAGCACGATCTCCGCCAGCGGCAGGTCGTAGGTGATCTGCACCCGCTGGGCCGACAGGTAGTGCATGCCGGAATGGGTGCCGCGGCGTTCCTGGCAGAGCTCCATCACGGGCCCCACGTAGTCCTTGGGAGCGATGATCGACGCACGGATCGCGGGTTCGCGCACCTCGGCGATGTGCGCCGGGTCGGGCATGTCGGTGGGGTTGTGCACCGCGATCACCTCGCCGTCGGTGAGCGTCACCTCGAACTCGACCGAGGGCATCGTGGCCAGCAGCTCGAGGTCGTACTCGCGCTCCAGGCGCTCGCGCACGATGTCCATGTGCAGCAGCCCGAGAAAGCCGCAGCGAAAGCCGAAGCCAAGGGCGTCTGAGGTCTCGGGCTCCCAGCTCAGCGCCGCGTCGTTGAGCGTCAGCTTCTCGAGCGCGTCACGAAGCTCGGGGAAGCGATCGGAGTCGATCGGGAACAGGCCGCAGAAGACCATCGGCTTGACCTCGCGGTAGCCGGGCAGCGGCTCGCTCGCCGGGTTCGTGCGGGCCGTGAGCGTGTCGCCGACGCGCAGCCGCGTGACGTCCTTGACCCCGGTGATCAGGTAGCCGACCTCGCCGGGACCCAGCTTCTCGACTGGCGTCATCCCGGGGTGCAAGAAGCCGATGTCGTCGATGTCGGCCTCGGTGCCGGCCACCATCGCCCTGATCGCCTCCCCCTTGCGGAAGGTCCCATCGACGACGCGGATGTAGGCCACCACTCCCCGGTACTGGTCGAACTCGGAGTCGAAGATCAACGCACGCGGCGGTGCAGCGGGGTCCCCATCGGGTGGCGCGACCTTGGCGATCAGCTCCTCGAGCACGTCCTCCACCCCCTCCCCCGTCTTCGCGCTGATGCGGCGCACTTGCTCCGCTGGCTCGCCCAAGAGCTCGGCGATCTCCTCCGCCACGCGCTCGGGCTCCGCCCCCGGGAGGTCGATCTTGTTCAGGCAGGGGATCAGCTCCAGACCGGCCTCGACGGCCAGGTAGGTGTTAGCCAGCGTTTGGGCCTCCACGCCCTGCGATGCGTCGACCACGAGCAGCGCCCCCTCGCATGCCTCGAGGGACCGGGAGACCTCATAGGTGAAGTCGACGTGCCCGGGCGTGTCGATCAGGTGCAGCTGGTAGGTCTGGCCGTCACGGGCCTCGTAGAAGACGCGGACGGCCTGGGCCTTGATCGTGATTCCCCGCTCGCGCTCGAGGTCCATGGAGTCCAGCAACTGGGGACGGTGGTTGCGCGGGTGGACCGTGTGGGTGAGCTCGAGGATGCGATCGGCCAGGGTCGACTTCCCATGGTCGATGTGGGCGATGATCGAGAAATTGCGGATGTGGGCCTGGGGATCTGCGGACATGGGGTGCCGAGAGGTTAGGGCGCGAGGTCGGGCCGCCGTTCGATCGTGCTCCGTGGTCACCGACGGAGCGCAAGGCGGATCGTGCACCGTGGAGCGTGCAAAAAGCGCCTATCGATGGCTCAAGCGCCGCCCGGCCGCCCGCGGAGGCGCCCGGTCAGCAGGTCCCGGATCTGGCGGGCCTCGGGCACGCCCATCGCTATGACCGCCCCCGCGTAGGCCGCGCCGCCCACGGACACCGCGCCCAGCACCGAGACGATCTCGCCGCCCAGCCCGCTGCCGAGGGCGGTGTCGAGCCCGTACCAGACCGCGTAGCAGACCGCGCCCAGCAGAGTTGACGCGGCCAGCACCTGGCCGGCGACGATCGCCGTCCGGCGGCCCTCGAGTCCGCGCAGCTCGCGACGCAGGTAGTACCACTGGCCCGCGAACATGCCCGCGTTGCCGATCACCGTGCCGATCACCAGGCCCGCGATGCCGAACGGACGGTAGAGGGCGAGGCTCACCGCGAGGTTGATGAGGACGTTCACGCTGGCCAGCATCGTGGCGCGCCACGGCGCCTGCAGTGAGAAGAACGTGCGCGTGAGGAGGAGGTTCACCCCGTTGAGCGGCAGGCTGAAAGAGAACCAGAACAGGGCGAGGGAGACCTGGTCGGTGGAATGCGCATTGAATGCGCCGTGCTGGTAGATGAGGCGCACGATCGGCGTGGCCAGGACCACCGTCACGGCGGCCGCCGGGATGAGCAGGAGGAAGATCTGGCGCAGCCCGTTGGCGGCGGCGGTCCGCAGCCGGTCGCGGTCGTTGCGCGCGGCGAAGCGGGCGAGCGCTGGGAACAGCACCGTGGCCAGCGCCACGCTGAACATGCCCTGGGGAAGCATGTAGATGCGAAAGGCTGCGTCGATAGCGCGCGGTGCCTCATCGGACACGAGCGAACCGAGCGTGGCGTTGATGACCAGGTCGAAGTTGATGACGCCGAGCGCCAGGGTCACGGGGACGAGCAGGCGCAGCACCTGCCCCACGCGGGGGTCGCGCCAGTGCAAGCGCAGCTGCAGGCGGAAGCCCAGGCGCGCCAGCACCGGGAGGGCGAGGAGGAACTGCACCGTCGTCCCGGCGAGGACGGCGATCGCGTAGGCGTAGAGCTGGTCGGACCCGTGGAACAGTGGCTTGAGCCCGATCAGCAGGCCGATGATGACCAGGTTCCAGGCCAGCGGGGCGAACCCCGGGACGGTGAAGTGGTCATAGGCGTTGAGCACCCCCACGCACAGGCCGTTGAGGCCGAGGAGCACGACGATCGGGAACAGGACCTGTGCGAGGCCCGAGGTGAGCACGTCGAGCTCGTGGCTGAACTTGCCCCCGGTGAACAGCGGCATGAGCACCGGCGCGGCCAGGACGAAGAGCGCCGTGATTGCTCCGAGTACGATGAGCACGAGGAAGAACAGCGTCGAGGCCAGCCGGAAGGCCTCGCGCTTGCGATCCTTCTCGAGCAGTTCCGTGAACACCGGCACGAACGCCGCCGAGACTGCGTAGTCGGCCACGAGCTGGCGCAGCAGATTGGGGATTGCGAACGCGATGGTGAACGCCGAGAAGGCGCCGGTCGTCGCGAAGTAGCTCGACGCGAGGATCTCGCGCACGAGCCCCGCGATCCGCGAGACTCCCGTCCCGACCGAGAAGATCGCCGTGTTGACGGCGATCCGCCGACGGCGCGGACGTGCGGGGACCGCCGCCTCGTCGGGACGCGGGCCGGGCCCGCTGGCGGGGGGGTGGGGCACCACGCCCGCGCTATAGTACGGCCCGCCGCCGCGGCTTTCGTCCGCGGCGAATCGCTGTCCATGGCCAACATCCACTCCCAGCAGAAGCGGATTCTGCGCTCCGAGCGCGAGCGCATCGAGAACCGCCAGTACACCTCCCGGGTCAAGACCTACTTTCGCCGGCTGGAGGAAGCCGTGGCCGGCGGAGACAACGAGCGCGCTGACGCCGACCACCGGGCGCTGATCCAGGCCATCGACAAGGCGGTCAAGCGCCGGGCCCTGCATCGCAACAACGGCGCGCGCAAGAAAGCGCGCGCCGCGCGCCTGCGCGCCGGCTCCTAGCGCCGCGGCCCACGCCCGCTCCGTTCACGTGCCCGATCAGCGTCTGCCGCAGATGCCGGCGTGAGCAGCGACCTCGGGGCCATCTCGGTCGTGATCCCCGCGTTCAACGAGTCCGAGCGGATCGCGCGGACCCTGCGCGAGACCGATGCCGCCATGGCGGCGTTCGGATCGTCGTATGAGATCGTGCTCGTCGACGACGGCTCGAGCGACGACACGCTCGCGCTCGCGCAGGAGGCCGCGGCCGAGCTCCCACACGTGCGCCTCGTGCACATGGAGCGCAATGCCGGAAAGGGGTGGGCGCTGGTGCGCGGGGCTCAGCTCGCGCATGGGGACTTCGTGATGTTCATGGACGCCGACCTCGACGTGCATCCGCGCCAGCTCGCGATCCTCCACCGCGCCCTCATCGAGGACGGTGCCGACGTCGTGATCGGCTCAAAGCTCCATCCGGAATCGCAGATCGCCTATCCGCCGCGCCGACGGGTGCTTTCGCTGGGCTATTACGTGCTCGTCCGAGCGCTGTTTCGCCTCCCCGTCCGCGATACCCAGACCGGGCTCAAGCTCTACCGTCGCACGGTGCTCGAGCAGATCGTCCCGCGCCTGCTGGTCAAGCGCTTCGCCCACGACCTCGAGGCGCTGGTCAACGCCCATCGGCTTGGCTTCCGGATCGTCGAGGTCCCGGTCGTGGTCACCCAGGAGCGCCCCTTCCCGCGCATCGGGCTCACCGACGCCCTGCTCGTGATCAAGGACACCGCTGCGATCTTCTATCGCACCTACGTCCTGCGCTATTACGACCGCGTCGGCGCCAGCCTCGGCCGCATCGTGGCACCCACGCTGGAGCGCTCACTGGGAGCCACGGCGGCCGAGCGCGAGCCGGCGGCCAAGGAGGCGCCGCCGGCCCACGAGCTCGACCGCTGACCGCGAGGTGCTGCTCAGGCCGCCAGGCGCAGGATCGTCCGCACGGCCGCCGTCTCGCGCGGGAGGGCGCGGCCACCGCGGGCGTCGAGCTCGAGGTCGGCAAGCTGCTCGAGCGCGCGGCGCAATACGTCGCGGTCACTGCGTGAAGCGTCCGCGATGAAGGCCTCGGCCGCCTTTGGGGGCATCCGCAAGCCCCGCTTGACCTGGACGGCCGGCTCGCCGGCGTCGAGGCGGGCGACGACGTCCAACGCCTGACGCACCCGACGGGTCATCTGAAACAGCAGGCTCTCCAGTCGCTCGCCCTGCGCGGTCAGGGCCCCGTAGGTACGCAGCGCGGCCGGCCCGTCGCGCGCCACGAGAGCATCGGCCAGCGTCCAGGCCCGCCTCTGCGCCGAGTGGGCGACCAGCTCGTCCACCGCCTCGGCGCTGAGGCTCGCGTCCCCGCCGCACTGCAGCGCGAGCTTCTCGAGCTCGCGCTGCAGACGCTGCTGACGCTCGCCGACGGCCGCTACCAGGGCGCGCGCGGCGCCGGCTTCGAGCGTCAGCCCGAGCTCGCGTGCACGCTGCGCCGTCCACTTCGACAGCTCCCAGGCCTTGACCGTCCGCTCCTCCCTCACCTCGCCGCCGGCGGCCTTGACCGCCTGATGAAGGCGCTCGGACGCACGCGTGCGGCCCTCCTCACGAGCGAAGAACGCCACGGTGGTGTCGGGCGGCGGCGGGCTCAGCGCCTGGACGAGCGGATCGATGTCGCCGTCGCGCCAGCGCTCGACGCCGTCGGCGATGACGAAGCGCCGGCCAGGGGTCAGCGTCATGGCGCACAACGCCCCCGCCACGGCAGCCGGCGTGCTGGCATCGCCCTCGAGCACCTCGAGACCGGAGGCCCCGCTCTCGCCCTCGGCCACCAACCGCAGCCGCGCGCGGCGCTCGGCGATGCGGCCATGGTCGTCCCCGTGAATCAGGTATGCGGGCTTGTAGGCGGCCATGCTCGATCGACTCTAGTGGTCGCTCGTGACGTGCAGGCGCGAGCCCTCCACCGTCACGCGCACGGTGCCGTCGCGGTCGGTGCGATACAGCTGCGGCACGGCCCGCAGAGCCGCCAACGCCTGTGAGGTGGGATGTCCGTAGGAGTTGTGGCGGCCCACCTCGATCACGGCGACGCGGGGGCGCAGCCGCGTGAGCTCCTCGGACAAGCCGGGATCCGCGCTCCCGTGATGGGCAACCTTGAGCACGGTCACCGGGGAAAGATCCAGAGATGACGTGACGTCGCTTTCCGCGTCGGCGGTGAGCATGGCGGTGAATGGACCGTCGCGCACGCGGGCGACGATCGCTCGCTGGTTGGGGTCCTGGGCGGCGTGCAGCTCCGCGGGCTCGGCGTGCGGCCACAGGACGTCGAGCTCGAGGGGGCCGGCGCGGATGCGCTCACCCGCGTCGGGCGCGACGGTGCGAATACCTCGCTGCCTCGCAACAGCCACGAGCCGCCGGTGCTCGACCGTAGTCGCCCCCGCACCACCGTCGACCAGAAGACCCACGGGATGGCGGGCCATGACCGCCGCCGCGCCACCCTCGTGGTCGGCCTGCGCGTGGGTCACGACGAGCACGTCGAGACGCCCGACGCCCGCACGCTGCAGCCTTGCCAGGATCGGTCCGTCGGGCGGCCCGGTGTCCACCAGGACGGTTGCGCCCCGGTGCTGCAGCAGCGTGGCATCGCCCTGGCCGATGTCGAGGAAGGACATGACCAGCTGGCCCGGAGGTGGAGCTCGCGAGCCGGCAGCGCCGCCACCGCTGACCACGAACGCTGCCAGGCCGGCAGCGGCGCACCCGGCCGTGAGCGCCAGCCGGTGGCGCCGGCGCCGCGCGGCAAAGGGGGCGGCGAGGGCGGCATAGGCGGCCGCGACGGCCAGCGGTGAGCCCAGGCGCACGTCTACACTCGCGCCCGGTGCGCGCGCCGCGGCGTGCGCCAGCCATTCGAGGAACGCGAGGGGGTAGGCGTTGAGCGCGTTCACCGGCGCGGCGAGTACGGCGCCCAGCTCACCGATCGCGGCCGAGATCATCCCCAGCCACATGACCGGCGCCACGGTGGGCGCGGCGAGCAGGTTGGCGGGGAGCGAGGCGAGCGAGAGCCGGCCAAAGTGAAAGGCGATGAGCGGTGCCGTCCCGATCGTGGCCGCGAGCGTCAGCGCCAGTGCATCGGCCACGCCGCCGGGCAGCCGGCGGGCTGTGAAGCCCTCGCGCAGCCGGGCACCGGCGGCCAGGATGGCGATCACCGCAGCGAAGGACAGCTGCCAGCCGGGATCGCCGGCCGCGCGCGGGTTGAGTGCGAGGGTCACCAGCGCGGCCAGCAGCAGCGCGTACCACCGAGAGGCGGGCCGGCCCGCCAGGCCCGCCGTCAATCCGGCCGCCCCCATCACCCCTGCCCGCTGGATCGAGGGACCGGCTCCGGCCAGCGGCACGTATGCGGCCACGAGGGCGAGGACGATGCCCAGCCGCTGGCGCAGGCCCAGCCCCAGCGCCGTCAGCACCGGCAGGGCCAGCGCGCCCAGCAGCATGACGTTCTGGCCGCTCGCCGCGAGCAGGTGGCTGAGCCCCGAGGCTCGGAAGTCCTCACGGACCGGCTCGGCGAGGCGCTCGTCCTCTCCGAGCACCATTCCACGTGCCAGGGCGCCTTCGGGCGGCGCCAGGCCGGACGCCACGCCGGCTTCGGCGCGCGAGCGCGCTCGATCGAGCGAGCCCGCGAGGCCCCCTCGATGGCCGCCGGTGCCCGAGACCGCGTGCAGAACCAGTACGGCATGGGCGCCGCGGCGCCGCTGGTAGTCATCGTGCGGGCCGAGGGACTCGAGTCGCCCGCGGACCGAGAGCACGTCGCCCACCGCAACGGACGGCCACCCCGTCCTGCGCCCCGCCCGCAGCAGCACCTGCTCACCACGGCCGCGCCCCTCCTCGAGGCGGGCGCGGGCAGATTGACCGCCCCGACGACTCGGACGCGCGGGCTCCAGCAACGTGGCGCGGCCGCGCATCGTGGCGCCCAGCGCCCCGTGCAGGACGCTGCGATCCAGCGTCTGAAGTCGGGCGTGGGCCAGCAGCGCCCCGCTCAGCACCGCCGCGGCGACCGCCAGGGCCAGCACGGGCCGCGGCGCCGTCGCCACGCCCAGAGCGATCGCCGCGCCGCACGCGACCTCGGGAGCCACCGGCCCGCTGAGCAGCCCGACCACCACCCCGCCGAGCAACACGTGACGCGGGTGGGCACGTAGGGCGGCAAGCGCGCTGGCGCCCGCGGACCTCACACCCGAAGTCGATCCTTGAGCGCGGCCAGCTTCTTCTCCCCGATGCCCGGCACCTGGTCGAGCTCGGACACGGAGCGAAACCCGCCGTGCTGCTGGCGGTAGGCGACGATCTTCTGCGCGGTGGCGGGGCCGACGCCGTCGAGCTGGTCGAGCTGCTCGGCGCTCGCCGTGTTGAGATTGACCGGCGGTCCGGTCGCCCCCGCCCCCGCAGCGCCACCGGCCGCCCCCGGGGCGCTGCCGACTGAGATGGGCCCGGCTGCGCCCGCCGCGGGTACGACGATCTGCTGGCCGTCGCTGACCTTGGCGGCCAGGTTCAGCCCGGCCAGGTCGGCCTTGGCGGTCGCGCCCCCGGCGCGGCGCACCGCGTCGTCCACGCGGCCGCTGGCACGGACGCGGTAGAGCCCCGGACGCCGCACCGCCCCCACGACCTGGACCGTGGCCCTCCCGCCGCCGGCTGCCTCGACTCGCACGGGCGCCGCCTTGCGCGCGCCGGCGGGCTTGCCCGCGCCGGAGGCCGTCTGCGACTGGTGCAGGTAGCGCGCGCCGAGCAGGGCAACGGCGACGGCCGCCGCCGCGTACACGGCGAGTTGAGGACGGGTGACTGAGGGCCGCACTCGACGAGCCTAGGCATGCCCGACGCACGCGAGTGCCCGGGATCGAAGAAAATCAGCGCATGCTCTGCGCCACCGCAGCCAGTGCCAGCGAGACCGCTTCGACAGGGTCGCCGGCCTCCTGCACGGCGTCGACGGCTGACCCCCTCCGGGCCAGCTGCCAGGTCCTCAACCCGATCACCGGTCTGCCGAGCTTCAGCGCGAACGCGATCTCCGAGAGCGTGCCGAACTCGCCGCCGACCGCGATCACCGCGTCGCCCGCACGGGCTACGAGACCGTTGCGCAGCTCCCCCATGCCGGTGGGCACTCCACCGAACCGGGGGAGGTCCATCAACCCGTGGCGGGTGCGCGGATCGAGGTCCGCGGACCCGCCGAAGCGCTCACACAGCCGCAACCCCTCATCCGCATCCACCCGGAACGGATCATCTCCCGGGGCATCGAAAGCGAGTCACCCCGCCAACGCAACGCCCGCACGATCCATCCAGACGACGGGTCGCGCTGACCGCGACCGGCGCGCAGTCGGACACGAGCAGATCACGGTCATCGCGCGCCAGATGGTCGGCCGCTGGGGCATGAGCGCGGCGATCGGCCTGGTGTGCTGGGCGACGAGCTGGGCGGGCCGCTGTCGGGCGCTGCAATCTCCTCGCCCACCACCCAGCGCGTGGTCGACGAGGAGGTGGGCCGCCTGGTCGACGATGCGCACAACGAGGTGGTACGCCTGCTCACCGGCCCATCGCGAGCAGCTCGAGGGCCTAACCGCGGCGCTGCTGGACGTCGAGACGCTCGACGAGCTGGATGCCTACGCTGCCGCCGGCGTGCTGCGCGAGGAGTGCCCGCGCTGTCGCCCGCGTGACGAAGCCGTACCCGCGGCCCAACGCGGCGGCTGGTGCCCATCGGCAACCACGCCGGTCTGACGTCCGTGAGCCTCTATTCACGTCCGTAAGCGCCGCTCATGACTATCCGGTCTGCTCCGCGGCAGGCTTGCCGGCTGGGTGGGTGATCTGGTGGTAGGTGGTGGGCTGGTGGAGGGCTCCGAGGCCGAGCAGCGTCTGGAAGGCGGCCATGGGTGTGCGGCGGCGGTTGTGGCGAAAGACGAACTCGTCGAGGTAGACCTGCAGGTGCTCGGGTGAGACGCCGCGGTGGTCCCCTGCAGCCACGTCTTTAGATTGGAGCTCGTGCGATGGGCGCGAGGCAGCAGCTTCTGCTCGTCTGGGTGCCGTCGTCGCTGCAGGCGGGGCCGGTGCTCGTAGCCGGAGCCGGCGAGCTTGCCATAGCCGTTCCAGCCGTCGGTGTGGACGATTGCACCGCGTTTGACGCTCGCCTTCACCCACGGGGTGAGGGTGTCCTGGCTGGCGTCGGCGAGCACCTGCAGGCGCAGGCGCCCTGAGCCTGCGCCGCGAACCTCCACGGCCACACCCACGAGTGCCTTGCCGTCGCGCTGGCGCCCGCCACGGCGCTCTGAATGACGCCCGCCGACCAGGGTCTCGTCGGCCTCGACCTCATCGCTGAGCGGCGTGCGCTCGGGGGCGACCATCGCCCGGCGCAGCTTGTGCAAGATCAACCACGCCGTCTCATAGCGCGAGATCCCGAGCTGACGCTGAAGCTGGACGGCGGAGATCCCCGGCGTGTGCGTGGTCACCAGGTAGGCGGCCCAGAACCACAGCGAAAGCGGCGTGCGCGTCTTGTGCATCACCGTGCCCGCGTGACCGAGGTCTGATGGCCGCACTCCTTGCACTGCCAAAGGTGGCGGCAGTGCTCGACGCCCACCTCGCTGACTCCGCAGCGTCGGCAGCGAAAGCCCTCCGGCCAACGCGACGCGAACAGGTAGGCGCGGCACGCGTCATCGTCGGGGAAGCGGCGCTGGAACTCAACGATCGAGCGCGGAAAGGACGGCCGACCCATCCGCCCACCGTAGGCCAACCCCCGGACGGAGCTAACCGGATAGTCATGAGCGCCGCTTATGGCCCGGCTTAGCAGACGTCGTTGGCCTCCACCCAGCGTGCTACTAGGGTCGGTCGATCGTCCGGTTCACGAGGAGGAGACCCCCGTATGCCACGTCCCAACTCCAAGCGCATGCTGCTGGCAGCGGCTCTCGCCTTCGGGGCTCCCGGCCTGCTCGCAGCGTGTGGTGGCGGAGAGGGCGGAGGCGGAGGGCCGGGTGAAGCGCAGATCGCCGAGAAGTCCGCGCCCGCCACCTCCTTCGCGCCCAAGGGCGACAAGCTGCTGCCGCCGAGCAAGCTGTTGGTCAAGAGCGCGCTGGGTGTCGACCTCACCCACCAGTCCATCACGCTTCCGCTGCACAAGGGCGAGTTCAAGGGCAAGACCGTCTGGTTCATCATCACCGAGTCGTCGGACTTCGGTCTGGCCGCGGACCTCAACGTCAACTTCTCGTCGAAGCTGGCCAACATGGCGGTCGGCTGCCCGAAGTGCGTTCAACAGGTGACGTTGAAGGGATCGCCCCAGAACAAGTTCGGCGACGCGGTCGTCCAGTTCCAGGGAATCCCCGA
Organism: Solirubrobacterales bacterium; assembly: GCA_038231895.1. Lineage (GTDB taxonomy): Bacteria > Actinomycetota > Thermoleophilia > Solirubrobacterales > Solirubrobacteraceae > JALYZC01. The sequence goes on from JBBSIW010000004.1 coordinate 19,110, forward strand.
CTTCAGTCCCACCCGCAAGCTGGTCCCCGGGCCCGCGAGCGGTCCGAACGCGGTCCCGCCCGCCAATGCCACGCCGGGCGCGGTGGGGGACGCGAACTACAGCCCGTTCATCCGCGTCAAGGGCACGAGCGTCGTCTACAACGCCTCGATCGTGGCCGTCGGTGACGGTCCATTCGACGTCGAGCGCCACACCAACACCTCGGATCGCGTGCTGAGCATCAAGGTCCCTCCGCCCGCGCCGCCCGGGAAGTCCGCCTCCCCCACCGTCGAGCTGCTCCTGGTGCGCGGCAAGGAGGCCGGCCAGACGATCTTCTACACGAGCACCGAGTCCTCGGACCCCATCGCGGCGACGATCGAGCGTGCCATCTTCGTGCCGACCCTGGCACACGCGGCCTTTCTGGGCGGCGACGACACCCTGGGGTCCGCGCGCGAGCGCATCTTCATCTTCGCCAACGGCCAGACCGGAGCGAACAACCCGCAGGCACAGGGTCTAAGCCACCTGATCGTGGACGGGCGCGGCTCCGAGGACGCCAGCCTCAAGAACACCGCCCTGCTCAGCGCCCTGCGCGACCACGACGGCGACTCCCTGAACGTGTTGGGCGACTTCCCGTCGCTGGCCGACCCCCGCCACGCCAACGCCTACAGCCCCCTGTGGGACGCCCAGCTCGGTGAGTGGAGCAAGAAGGCGGTCGCCGCGAAGCTCAACACCCGCCAGTCCGACGAGAACGCGATCCTCAACCTCGCGGCCACCAGGCCCGACCTCCTCACGGGCCCGGGCGGCGCGCCATACGGATCGGTGGGCTTCGTCATCAACTGTCCCACGGTGGCGTTTGCGGACAAGAAGCCGGAGATCGCCCTGGCCGCTCCCGTGCCCGGTGGTCAGTTCTAGCCCCCGGCGCCCCGGCGGGGCCGGGAGCGTGACCCACCCCCGGGGCTGCGCCGTCGAACGACATCGCGCCGAGACCACCAACGCCGTTCACAGATCGGAGATCGACAGTGAGAAATCCCGTTCCTGAGCCAGAGCCGCCGCACGAGTGCGGCGCAATCGAGGAGCTGGTCCGCGACCCGGCATCGCGGAAGCGGTTCCTGAAGATGGTGGGAGGCAGCGGTGCGGCTGGCGCCTTCGGCCTGTTCCTCGCCGCCTGCGGGGGCGGTGGCGGGGGCGGCAACGGGGCCAGCTCCTCGTTGACCCAAGCGTCGACGCAGGCTCCTCCGCCGAAGCCGGGCGCAGACCTGGACATCGTCAACTACGCCCTGATGCTCGAGTACGTGGAGGCCGACTTCTACAAGAAGGTGGCGGCCAGCGGCCTGTTCAGGGGCAAGGAGCTCGATCTGCTGAAGACCTTCGGCGACCACGAGCAGCAGCACGTCGCTGCCCTCACGAGCACAGTGGGGCAACTCGGCGGGATCCCGGCGACCAGGCCCCAGACGACGTTCCCACTCACCAGCGCCACGAGCGTGGCGAACCTCGCCGCGACCGTGGAGAACCTGGGGGCGGCGGCCTACCTTGGTCAGGCCGCCAACATCAAGGACAAGGAGGTGTTGGCGGCCGCGCTGTCGATCCACACCGTCGAGGCGCGGCACGCTGCCGCGCTAAACCGGCTCACCAACAAGCCCGCGACCCCCGAAGGCGCCTTCGCCAAGCCCGCATCGATGGCCCAGGTGCTGCCGAAGGTCAAGCCGTTCATCGTCAGCTAGACCCGCGAACTAGGAGAGCTCAGTCATGATGGCCAACAGCAAGCTGGTGGCGCCCGAGCTGGCGACCGTCCAAGTCCACGGCATGACCCGTGGCGCGTTCATCATGCGCGCGGCGCTGGCGGCGGGCAGCGTCTACGGCGTCCACACGGTGGCGCCGTTCGTGAGCGAGGCGCTGGCCCAGGGCGGCGGCGGAGATGTCGACATCCTCAACTTCGCGCTGACGCTCGAGTTCCTGGAGGCCGACTTCTACAAGGGCGCCAAGGGCCTGAACGGCGACGCGGCCATGCTCGCGACGACCTTCGGCGACGAGGAGGCCCAGCACGTCGACGCCCTGACCGCGGCGATCAAGAGGGTCGGCGGCACACCGGCGAAGAAGCCGACGTTCTCGTTCCCTGGTGGCGGGCAGCAGGCCTTCCTCAAGCTGGCGCAGACGCTGGAGGACACCGGTGTGAGCGCCTACAATGGCGCCGCGCCGCAGATTCAGTCCAAGGAGGTGCTCGCCGCGGCCGGGGGGATCGTCCAGGTCGAGGCGCGTCACGCGGCGGCGATCCGGTTGCTGAACGGCGATCAGCCGGCGCCGGTGGCGTTCGACAAGTTCCTCAAGGAGGAGCAGGTGCTCAGCGCGATCAAGCCATTCGTCAAGGCCCAGTGAGGGCTGCACGTGCGTAACGTCGGCGTCGGC
>JBBSIW010000005.1:0-20779 GCA_038231895.1 Solirubrobacterales bacterium
CGCGACAGTAGCGTCGAGGTCTGCGAGCACGGCGGCGCAGCGGCCGTCGGGCGTGGGGTGGGCGAACGCCGCGGGCGAGCGCCGCCAGCGCAGTCCGTGGGCCTCTAGGTCAAGCCCCCGCAGGGCGGGCGAGACCGCCGCCAGCGGGTAGAACGAGCTGAAGACGTCGCTGACGAACCCGGGCTCGGTGAGCTCGGCGCTGCGCACCGCGCCGCCGGGCTCTTCTTGGGCCTCGAGGACGAGCACGTCCCAGCCGGCGTCGGCCAGCAGGTTGGCCGCGACGAGCCCGTTGGGACCTGCCCCGATGACGACGGCGTCGGGCATGGGAGGAGGCCGAGCCTACCGGTCACGATGCACGTTGCCTCCCGTGCCTTTTCGCGGTTCGTGATGGTTAACGCAGATCGCCGGGGAGCAGCGAGAAGAAGACCGAGTCTCGCCGGTGGCCGTCAGCGTGCCGCATAGCTGATCGCATCACTCCCTCGCGCTGGAAGCCAACCTGCTCCGCAACTCGCTGCGAGGCGAAAATCTCAACATCGGCGGGTGAGATCAAGCCGCTCGAGTCCCAACTCATAGAGCGCGAAGTGGCATAGCCGTCGCAGGGCGCGGGTGGTGATCCCTCGTCCGCGGGCTTCGCTCGCACACCAGTAGCCGATGTGGCCAGTCTCGAACTTGCCTACTCGCAGCCCCATTGATCCAACCGCGCGCCCCTCCTCGACGACCGCGAACTGGTAGCGCCCGAGTCACGAAGGCGCGGGCATCATCGCGGGTATAGGGCCGTGGAAGAATCGGGAGCCAGCGCTGTATATCGGGGTCCTGGCAGGCCTCAAAGACCCACGCCTCGTCGCCCTCTTGCCAGGACCGCAGGAGTGATCCGGTCGTCACGAAGCTCCATCGCGCCACTGTAATCCGCTCGCACGCATCACACTTGCGATGCTAGCCTCGCCGCCCTGTCGGAAGCCGCTGGGGGCGAGGTGAGTGGTGGAGGCCGATCCGCGCTGGTATGAGACCTTCTTCGATCGCGACTGGCTTACGATCGCGGCCGGGCTGCACGAGCAGACCACTCGCGGGGAGGTGGACTTCCTCGCTGAGAAGCTCGAGCTCGAGCCCGGCGCGCGGGTGCTGGACTTGGCTTGTGGAAAGGGACGCCACGCGGTCGAGCTGGCGTCGCGCGGGTTTCGCGTCACGGGGATCGACATCAGCGGCCATCACTTGACCTTGCGCGCGAACGAGCGGCCGAGAGGGGCGTTGACGTCGAGTTGGTGAATCTCGATATGCGCGAGCTCGCCGTGGCCTCCGAGTTCGATGCCGCGTTCAACTTCCTGTCGTCGTTCGGCTATCTGCCCTCCGAGGAGGAACATCTGGAGGTCCTAGAGTGCGTCGCCGAGGCCCTGATTCCCGGCGGCCGGTTCTTGATCGAGACGATCAACCTGCTTGGCCTCATTCGCAACTACCAGCAGCGGGACTGGAGGACGCTCGAAGATGGCTCGCTCCTCACCGAGGACAGAAGCTACGACGCGATCACGGGGCGCAACCGCGCTACGTGGACGATCGTCCGCCCTGACGGCAGCCGCAGCGAGCTTCACCTCTCGATGCGCATCTACAGCTGCCCCGAGCTTCGGCGGATGCTCGCACAGGCCGGCCTTGCGCCGGACGGCGTCTGGGGTGGGATTGACGGCTCGGAGTACGGCGTCGGGGGTCGGCGACTCATCGTTCGCGGGCGCAAGTCGTAGATTCCACCACTATGGCTGAGGGCTCCGGGTCGCTGAGCGACGCGTGGGAGCGTCATGCCCGTCAGTGGGCGAGCTGGACGCGAGTCCCAGGGCACGACGTCTACTTCGACCGGCTCAACTGGCCGGCGTTTCGCGCCCTGCTTCCTGCGGCGGGACGGAGGACGCTCGATGTGGGTTGCGGCGAGGGTCGAGCAGGCCGTGAGCTGCGCGCGGACGGGCACCGGATGGCGGGGATCGACAGCTCTCCGACCCTGGTCGCGTTGGCGGACGAAGCCGGCGGATATGAGGAGCTCATCTGCGGCGACGCAGCGGCGCTGCCGTGGGACGCGGCGGCGTTCGATCTGGCGCTCGCCTTCATGTCGCTTCACGACATGGAGGACCTCACGGGCGCCGTCGCCGAAATCGCTCGAGTGCTCGAGACCGGCGGGCAGCTTTGCCTGGCGATCGTCCACCCGCTGAACCGACCGGCGCAAGCGCTGGAGCACTACTTCGCCCAACGGCGGTTCACCGATGACGTCGAGCGCGGGGGCATACGCATGACGTTCGAGAGCATCGATCGACCGCTGGAGGCGTACACCAGCGCTCTGACCCGCGCCGGATTTCTCATCGAGGCGCTCCGCGAGCCCCGGCCAACAGCGGACGACCTGGCCTGCGCGCCGCGCCTCGCGAAGGCAGCCGAGCGACCGTACTTCTTGCACATGCGGTGTGTCCTCGCGCGCGGTCGCTGAGGACGTTGATGCGGGTGCTTGCCAGGCGAGCCGAGGGTTAATGCTAGAGGCTCACATCTAGATGTTCTTTACTACGCATCTCGATGCTAAGATTCGCTCATGCGTACAACATTGACCCTGGCCGACGACGTCGCCGCTGCCGTCGAGAAGCTCCGTCGCGAGCAGTCGATCGGCCTCAGTGACGCAGTGAATGAACTTGTGCGTGCCGGTCTGACAAAGCAGGAGGCTGCCGCTCCGTTCCGGCAGAAAGCGCACGATCTCGGCCGTGGGATCGACTTCTCCAACGTGGCGGACACGATCGAGACGCTCGACGGGCCCGCCGCCCGCTAATGCTCCTCGACGCCAACCTGCTGCTCTACGCCATCCACGAGCAGAGTGAGCTACACCAGTCCGCGGCTGACTGGCTGACCGAGCAGCTCAACGGCTCGCGCCGCGTCGGTCTGCCGTGGCAGAGCCTTGGCGCGTTCTTGCGGATAGCCACCCACCCGCGGGCCTTCGAGCGACCGTTGTCGCCTCGCACCGCCTGGGAGCGGGTGACCGATTGGCTCTCAGCCCCGGTGGCTTGGATCCCCGCGGCCGGCCCAGAGCATGCGCGGATCCTCGGCGAGCTCATGACCACCTACGACGTTCGGGGCAACCTCGTGCCTGACGCCCTCATGGCGGCGTTGGCCATCGAGCATGGCCTGACCCTCTACTCCGCCGATACGGACTTCGCTCGCTTCCGCGAGCTCCGCTGGGAGAACCCTCTCCCCTAGTTGATCGAGCTCGCCCGCCTGCGTCGCCTCGGACGTTGGCGAAACTCAGCGCGTCCCCACCGAAGGAGAACTCCAAACCCCGCGAATGAACCTTACGCCGAAAGACACGGCGATGAGGATGCCCAGAACGCGACCCAAGGCACTCTCGGCGCTCGCGTTGTGGCCGTGGCGGATTGACCTCGTGTACGCAGGCCAATCGGCCACGGATCCCTATCTGTGGGGCGAACCTGGCCCAGCGTGGCGGCCTGACCGTGCATGGGAACCGCAATCCGCCACGGCGTGGCGAGGACCGTCACGTCGGCGTGGAGCCGGACGCGATCCAGTCCTCGGACACGTAAGCGCACGACTACCCGCACGATCACTAGCGACATCACTTCGACCTCCCGGACCGCTCGGCGATCGACCGCGCATCCCTCCTTCCAGATTGCCGTGAGGTCGAGCTAGTGCGGGTGCTCGCCAGCGAGCAGCGCCAGCGCATGGGGCAGGGTCTCGGCCAGGGCGTCGCCGGCCTGGCGGATGCTGCGGGGGTTGCCGGGGAAGTTGACGATCAGCGTTCCCCCGCGGGCTCCCGCCACGGCCCGCGAGAGCATCCAGTTGGGCGTGTACTCACGCGAGGCCGCCCGCATCGCCTCCGCGATGCCCGGGGCCTCGCGCTCGATCACCGCGCGGGTGGCCTCCGGCGTGACGTCGGTGGGCGAGAGGCCCGTGCCCCCGCTGGTCAGGACCAAATCGACCCCCTCCTCGTCGCACCAGTGGCGCAAGCGAGCCTCGATCTGCTCCTGGTCGTCGGTGATCAGGTCCGTGCCGGCGAGGTCTCCCCCCAACTCCGTGGCGAAGGCCGCGAGCGCGAGTCCGCTCTCGTCGGTCCCCTCGCCCGCCGCCTTGGACGTGCTGATGGTGATGACCGCTGCCCGCACGCGCTACTCGCCTCGCGTCCAGTAGTGGCGGCCGCCCTGCTTCTCGATCAGCTCGACCCGCTCGATCGACACCCCACGCTCGAGCCCCTTGACCATGTCGTACACGGTCAGGGCGGCCACGCTGGCGGCGCACATCGCCTCCATCTCCACTCCCGTCGCCCCGGTCGTCCGCGCCTCGGCCTCGAGTGACACGGTGCCGGCCCGTGCGTCGATCGCGGCCTCGACGTCGACGAAGGTCAAGCCCAATGGGTGGGCGAGCGGGATCAGATCGGCCGTGCGCTTGGCCGCCTGGATCCCCGCCAGCCGAGCGGTGCCGAGCACGTCGCCCTTGGGTGCGTCTCCCTCTGCGACGGCGCGAGCCGTCTCCGGCGCCATTCGCACCACCGCCCGCGCCCGGGCGCGCCGGGCGCTCGGCGCCTTGGAGCCGACGTCGACCATGCGGGCCCGGCCGCGCTCGTCGAGGTGGCTGAGGCCGGACGCCTCGCTCATGCCGGGGCGCTCCCCTCCACCCAGCGCGACTGCTCGCCGTCGACCTCGCGCTTCCAGATCGGCGCCCGGGCCTTGATCGCGTCGATCGCCTGACGCGCTCCGGCGAAGGCCTCGGCCCGGTGCGCCGCGGAGACCGCCACCACCACGCTCGCCTCGCCGAGGGGCACACCGCCGACCCGGTGCTCGGCCGCGGCGGCCTCGAGCTCGTGGCGTGACACGCAGTCCCGGAGGATGGCGGCAATCTGCTCTTGGGCCATCTCGACGTAGGCCTCGTAGTCGAGGCGCTCGACGTCGCGCGTGGTGCCCGAGAACGTCACGACGGCCCCGGCTCCCGGGCGCGCGACGCGCCGCGCGAGCGCCGTCAGGTCCAGCGGTTCCTCGGTGACCCTGGCGTGTACCTCGACACCGGCGCCGCCGCTGACCGGGGGGATCAGCGCGACGTCGTCGCCCGGGCGCAGCCGGTGCTCGGGCGCCACGTACTCGCGATTGATCGCCGCGACCACGGTCATGCGAGACGACACCGCGGCGAGACCTTGGCGCCGGCCCACGGCCGCCAGGAGCTCGGCGACGGTCGCGTCGTCGGGAAGCTCAACCTCGAGCGTGCTGCGCCCCGCCGCCTCGCGCAGCATGGCGAACAGCCGTACGGACACGACCATGCCTCGATGCTACGCCAGCAGCTCGATCGTCACCGACTCGCCGGCGTGCACGTCGCCGCGATCGGCCTCCAGGATGGCCAGCGCCTCGGCGCCGAGCATCGAGGTGAGCACGTGGGAGCCCTGCGGCCCTGTCGGCCGCACGTGCCAACCGTCGGCCCGGGCCTCCAGCCGGCAGCGCAGCGCATGCGTGCGCCCCGGGGCCTTCGCGTAGTCATCGTCGAACGCCGCGGTGAGGATGGGCCGCAGGTCCGGCGCCCCGGCCAGGGCGAGCAGCGCCGGGCGCACGAAAAGGTGGAAGGTGACCATGGCCGACACGGGGTTGCCCGGCAGGCCAAAGACGAGCGCGCCCCGCCCGTGCACGCCGAACCAGGTGGGGTGGCCGGGACGCAGCGCCACCCGCCAGAACTCCTCCTCGACCCCGAGCCGGGCGAGCGCGGCCTTGACGTGATCGTGCTCGCCGACCGAGACGCCCCCGCACACGACGACCACGTCGGCTTGGAGTGCCTCGCGCAGCCCTGCGACGGTCGCTTCGGGGTCGTCGGGGAGCGAGCCAACCGAGACGACGTCGGCGCCGGATCGCCGTGCTTGCGCAGCGATCGCGTAGCGATTGGAGTCGTGGATGGCCCCGGGCCGCAGCGGCTCGCCCGGTGCCACCAGCTCGTCCCCGGTGGTGAGGAGGCTGACGCGCGCGCGCCGGGCACAGGCCGGTGTGTCAACGCCCACCGCCGCAAGCACGCCGAGCTCGGCGGGCCCGAGCCGTGCCCCGGCCTCGAGCACGACCGCGCCAGCCCGGATGTCCTCGCCCGCCCGCCGGACGTTGTGGGCCGCCTGGACCATGGTCGCGACCTCCACGCCATCCTCCCCCTCCCGGGTGTCCTCCACCCGGACGACGGCGTCGGCCGCCTCGGGGAGCATCGCGCCGGTGGAGATGCGGATGGCCTGGCCGGGAGTGAGGGCCACAGGAGCCGGCCGGCCGGCTCGCGATTCCCCCACGACGCGCAGGACAACGGGCACGTCCGCAGTGTCCACCGCCACCACCGCGAAGCCGTCCATCGCCGAGTTGTCGAACCCGGGCACGTCCTGCTCGGCCGAAACGTCCGCCGCGAGCACGCGATCCAGCGAGTCGGCGAGCGCCACCGGTTCGCTCCCGAGCGGGCGCACGCACGCCAGCACCCGCCGCCGGGCGTCCTCGACGTCGATCGCGTGCTTGGCCACGCCTCGTTGTATACCGGGAGGATGCACGCGACGGCCATCCCATCGGCCGCCGAGCGCTGACGCCGCCGTCAGCGCCTCAGCGCCGCCTGATCCACCTTGTCGTGGTACCGACGGCCGACGCGTCCTGCTAGCACCGCCGTGAGCAGCGTCCCCAGGATGACCGCCGCCAAGGCGATGATGCCGCCGATGGTCAGCGATCCTTCGTCGATGGGGATGCGCGGCAGCTTGAGCTGCTCGAGCACGTTGTACTTCGAGCCGAAGATCGCGCCCGCCGCGCCGAGCAGGATGGTGACTACCAGCCCGATGAGCCACACGCCGACCCCCTGCCGTGCGCCGTCGAAGCGCGACATCCGTCCGGCGACGTAACCGCCGGCGTAGTAGGCGATCAGCAGGACCACCAGGAGGAGCACGCCGCCAACGATGCCGATCGTGTCCGCGGAGGTGGTGATGTCCGATTCCTTGGTGTCGGTCAGCCCCGTCGCGGCGCCCGCCGCGCCGAGCAAGGCGATGAGCAGGCTTGCGATGCCGACGGCGACCAGCCAGCCAAAGAACGATGCGCCCCAGTTGATGCCGCCGTAGCGATCGGCGGCGGCGGCCAGGCCGCTGCTGGTCGCGCGGTCGCGCGGCGGACGATCACGCTCGCGGGCAGCGGGGCGCTCTCCGACGTCGCGATCGCGCCCAGGCTCTTCTCCGCGAGCCCCCCGGTCGTAGTGGCGCGTGAGCTTCTCTTCTTCGCTCGGCGTGAGCTCAGCGTCAGCATTCACCTCGGGCGCGGCCTCGACGTCGGCGCGCGCCGCCCCGACACGCAGGGCATCGTCCTCGTTTCGCGCCCCGCGCAGCGAGACGAAGCGGTGGCCCGAGCGCAGGCCGCTGAGCTTGACCAATCCCCACGCCGGCTCGTCGGTGCGCCGGTCGAGGTAGACCGCCTCGAGCTTGCCCACCTTGTCGCCGTCGCGGTCTGTGACCTCTGAGCCCTTCAAGTCATTGACCTCGGTTGGCCTCTGGTTCATCGCGTGCTCCTTGTCGGTGGACAACGCCAGCCGCAGGAAGAATCCCTCCGCGGCTGGCCGCCGGTATCGGCGCCTACCGTGAGCCTACGCGCGGTAGGCCCCGCCAGGCTCCCCCGTCGCGTCATTACCGACCTCCTCGTCCGCCCGCTGCTTGGCCTCCCGCGCGCGATCCTCCGCCCGGTCCTTACCGGTCTCGAGGTCACGACGCACCTGGCCACGCTGCTCTTGGCCCTTTCGGTAGGCATCCTCGAGCATCCGCGACGCCACGTCTCGACCACCGAGGCCGAAGGCGAGCGCTGCGCCGAGCGCCACCGAGCCGATGAGGGCGGCGAAGGTGATCGTGACGATCGACTCCGCGATGTGGAGCTGGTTGAGGATCATGAACACGGCGATCGTCATGACGAGCGCCGGCACGGCAGTGCCGACCACCTTGCCTGTCGGCGTGTCGCCCATGACCTTGGCCACCAAGCCGCCCACGGCGCCGGCGATGGCCGCCGCCACCACGAAGATGATCACGGCGGCGATCACGTTCGGCAGGTAGGCCAGCACCTGGTTCATGAATGCGGTGACCGCCGGGATCTTGAGCGCACCGATCGCCGCGGAGAGCACGAACAGGAAGATCAACCAGAACACCACCGCGCCGATCAGGTTCGCCGGACTGGCGTCCGGACTCACCCGTTCCACGTACTGCCCGGCCGCGCTGTCGTGCAGGGCCCGGTCGATGCCGACCTTCTCGAGCGCCTTGCGAGCAACCGCCTTGACTACCTTTGCGATGAAGTAGCCGACGACCAGGATCACCAGGGAAGCCGAGCAGGTTCGGCACGAACGAGAAGAACCCGTCGAGCCCCTTCTGCAGGCTGTTGACGATCTCGATCTTGGCTTCTCTTGCGGGCATGAAGAATCTCCGATGCGATCAGGGCGCCGCGAAGCGCCGGGGTGTGTCGAGAGGACTCGGAGCGTTGGAAACGGGCGATCGCCGGCTGGCGTCCGCCCGTTTGCTGCCGTGCTCAGCGGGCGTCGGGGTCCGCTTCGATCTGCTCCTTGCGAACCTCTTCGGAGACCTCGCGCTCCTCGGTGACGGTCTCCTTGTCCAGACGCACCCGCTCCTTGGGGACGACGCGCTTCTCGACGACCGGCGCTCCTCGTGGAGCACGACCTCGTGCTCCACCTCGGAGATCGCCGGGCCGTCGGTGGCCTGCCCGACGTTGCCTTCGGTGATCGGCTCACGCTCCACGCAAACCTCCTCGCGCTGAACGGGGACCGTCTGCGTGACGTGCTCGGTGACCACGTACTTGCGCAGACCGACGCGGCCGCTCTCACGGCGCTCGGTCCCGACCCGCACCTCCTCCTCGGAGCGGGTCATGGCCTCGTCGGTCGCAGGGCCGCTGGTGTCGTGACCTACGGGCGCGCCCGCAGCCTGCCCGCCAGGTGTCCCCGTCGCGGTGACGCTGCCACTCTCGTCGTAGGGCACGTCGTAGTGGCGGAAGAGATTGGCCTCCTCCTCCTCGGAGAGCTCGCCGTCGGCCTCGACGCCCGGCGCGTCCTTCACCCGCGCCTTGTCAACGGCGACGCGCACGTCCTCGCCATTGGGCGTGGCCCCGGCCAAGGGCACGAAGCTCGACTTCGAACCGAAGAGGCCCGTGTTCACCAGCGCCCATTCAGGCTGGTCGGTCTGCTGATCGCACCTGCCGGCTCCCCGAGAGCGGCCACGGCGGCGGGTCTTGCGGCGCAGCCCCTGCTAAGACTTCATTTCCGCCCGCGTGAAAGGACAAGCATGGTTGAACTCGACAACATCCGAGACTGGCGAGGGCAGGACGTCGTCGACCACGACGGCGAGAAGATCGGCAAGCTCGAGGATGTCTACTTCGACATCGACTCCGACGCGCCGCACTTCGCTCGCGTGAGCACCGGCCTGTTCGGCCGGCGGCTCACGTTCATCCCGCTCATGGACGCCGTGGCCGGCCGCGACCGACTCCAGGTGGCCTTCGACAAGGAGCGGGTGAAGGAGGCTCCCACCATCGAGCCCGACGGCGAGCTCACCGATCAGGAGGAGTCGGACCTGTACCGCTTCTACGGCCTGGACTACGCCCCCAGCTCGACGGGAGGCCGTCGGCTGGCGCGCCGTTGAGGCGCCAAGTCTGTAACCGCGAGCCAACGCGAGCGGTCCCACCTCATATCAACCGAGCGATGGAAAGGAACCAACCATGGCGATGCATCCCGCCGAGACCACATCTGAGGCCCCCACAGGCGATACGGCGTCGCCGCTGCGCACCAGCCGTGGCGAGACCACGATCGACGACGGCGTCGTGACCAAGGTCGCCGGCATCGCCGCCCGCGAGGTTGGGGGCGTGCATGCCCTCGGCGGCGGGGCGGTTCGCGCCATCGGCGCCATGACGCAGAGGGTGGGCATCGGCGACGAGCGCACGCAGGGCGTCACCGTCGAGGTCGGTGAGCGCGAGGCGGCCGTAGATCTGACGATCGTGGTCGAGTACGGCGAGCCCATCCCCCGCGTGGCCGAGGCCCTCCGCGACAATGTGATCAGGCGCATCGAAGGGCTCACCGGTCTGTCGGTCACCGAGGTCAACATCGCGGTCAGCGACCTGCATTTCCCCGGCGACGACCAGCCGGCCGAGCCCGACCGCGTCCAGTAGCGAGCGTCGGTGGACAGTGAAGCCCCGTTGCCGATGGCTCCCCCCGGGGAGCCGGCGACGACCCCATCCGGGTCACCCCGGATGCGGATCGCACGAGTCGCCGCTGATGCCGCGATCGCGGTGCCCGGCGTCGTGGGCCTGCGCGCCGGGGCGCTCGGCCTGCACGTGACCAGCGGCGGCGGGCAGCGGGTCCACGGCGTAACGGTGACTGCCCTGAGCGACGGACGCTATGAGGTCGACCTGCATCTCGTGTGCGCGCTCGTTGCGCTGCCCGCGCTCGCGGAGCGCGTGCGAACGGCGGTGGTGGGGAGCGCCGCCGCGGTCGGCCTCGGGGAGGCGGTGGGCCCGGTGCACGTCCGTATCGAAGAGGTCGCCGGCCCTTGATGCTGCTGCTTCGCGCGGTCACGCGACTGATCACCTTCGTGCTCCTCGCTGCTTTGGCGCTCGCCGGGCTGGCGGTCGCCGTGTTCAGCCTGGAAGGCGGCCGCCACGGGTTGAGCCTGCCGGCCCTGGCCCGCCTCGCTCATCTGCCGCAGCTGCGCCACGACGTCGGGCGGTTCCTGCACGCCCTCGAGTCCAGTGGTCCAGTGGCAATGCTCTCTGCGCTCGGCGGGCTCGGCGCCGCAGCCCTCGGCGTGCTGCTGCTGGTCGGCGTGCTGCGCTCGCGCCGCGAGAGGCTCGCCCTGCTCGAGGCCGGTGAGCACGGCACGCTTGCGGCTAGGCGGCGCCCGCTGGGTCTCATCGCAAGCGCGCTGGTAGAGCAGGCTCGCGGCATCGGTCAGACGCGAACGCGTGTCCGCCCGCGCCGGCGCGGTCGCGGGGGACGCCTGCATATCCGGATCGAGCGACCACGGGGTGCCGCCTCGGACGAGACTGCGAAGCAACGGGCGGCGAGCGCGCTGCACCCGCTAACCGAACCGTTCGGGCTCCGCTCCCGCGTCCGCGTCCGCCATGGCCGCGGTGAAGCAGAGAGGCGCTAGCGATGCTTCGCCAGCGCCTCCGGCTGCGACACGCGCCCACGGTCCACCTCGGGCGAGCCATCGTCTGTCTGTTCGCACTCGGGTTGATCTTCTACGGACTGATGGTGGTGCTGCTGGCGTTCAAGGTCGACCCCCGATCGGTCAACGCCATCAGCGGCTACCGAGACGCCTACGACTCCCTGGCCGGCTTACAGCCCGGCGACGTGACCCCGCTGCGACGCGCCATCGTGGCCGGAGCAGGGGTGCTGGGGTTCCTGCTCTGCGGCTACCTGGCGCTCAAGCAGATCCCGCGGCCCTACCTGGCTCGCCAGACCCTCGCGCTCGAGTCGCTGGACCGAGGCGAGACCTTCATCGAGCCCAGAGCGCTGGAGCGCCTTGCCGAGGTGAGCGCCATGGGCCACCCCGCGGTCGCCTCGGCCGCCGGGCGCTACGGGACCGACGAGCTCGCGGTCGGGGTGCAGGTCTGCCGCGGGCGCGAGCTCGACGAGACCCTGCGCGACGTGCAGCGCCGGGTGACCGCGGCCCTCGAGCACCACGAGCTACCTGCCACTCGGATCGACGTGACCCTCACGGGCTTTGACCGCCAGCAACATAGGGAGCTTCGCTGATGACCCAGAAGCAATTCGCCGCCCTGTTGGGCTTCGCCTTCGCGGCGGCATGGATCTCGTTCAATATCGGTTACGCCGTGCTCTGCCTGGCCGCAGCGGGGGTGTTCTATGCGGGTGCGTCGTTCCTCCAGGGAGAGCTCGACCTCGGCGAGCTGCAGGACCGCTTCGCCCCTCGGCAGACTCCGGGCGCACCGCCTCCGCCCCCGCCGCCTCCGCGCGTGCGGTAGCGGCCAGGTCACAGCCAGTGCAGGCGCAGTTCGCCGCGGCGGCCCCGGCTCACGTGCGCGGGCGCCGTCACAGATCTCGAGGTTTCCCGATCCTGGCGCTCCCAGCGGACGGCGTGGACGCGGAGCCTTGGCTCATCGTCAGAGCTCGCCGCGAGCCCCATCACGAAGGTGTGATCCACCAGCGCCATTCCGCGCGCCCAGACATCGGTCAGCCACGAGATCGGCAGTGCAAGGGCTGCGTGGGCGCCCCGGGCATCGACCTGCGCGGTGCATGTCGGTGCCTCGCCCGGCGCCAGCAGGCACGCCTCAGCGCCAATTCGCGCGTGGGGCTTGAAGTTCCGCCGCCACCGGCGCGCGCTCTGTTCGAACAGGGGAGCCGTGATCGCGGTGAGCGCGGGCTCGATGTAACACGCATGCTCGCGTCGGAACCCGTCGTCATCCCAGTGTCGCTCGATGTTGACCATCACCGACAGCGCCAGGGCCTGTTTGAAAGCCGGCGGCAGGGCCTTGATGAGGTTGGTTGCCCACCTCCGGTTTTCGTGCGTGGGGTCGCTCACCACGGGGGCTCCAATGCGGGCCTGGACGCGGCGGCGCCTCGCCTCCACCCGTTGCATGCGGGTCTCATGCGCTGTCCTCATGACGGCGAGCAGCTCCGGTGAATGCGTGTCGTTTCTGACCAGGAGCTCGTACAGGAGGGCGCTTTGCCGGACCGCACGCCAGGCCTCGAGCACCTCGAGACAGACCGGCGGCTTGCCCCCCAGGGCTGCCAGCGACTGTTCAGCGAGGACGTCATGGGCCTCCAGGACCACCTTCCCGCGGCGCCACGTGATGCGGTGACGCTCTCCCTCGCAGGCGACCTCGGCCGTGACGGGTGGGACCTCCTCGTACCAGCGAGGAGCTGCCGGGCTCAGGCCCCCGGGCACCTCGCTCGTGCTGTCCTCACGCCGCATCTTCGATGCGGACGAGCTTGGCCCAGTCGGGCGCAGGCCAATCACCTGAGCCGACGATGCCGACGACGACGCGCGCTCCCCGAGGCCCCTGCGCGGGCCACGACGTGTAGCCGTCGGTGAGAACGACGATGGTCGAGGGCCTGGGCCGCAGCTCGAGCGCCGAGTCGATGCCGGCTCCCATGTTGGTTCCCCCGCCGCCGAAGAGCGCCACCTGGCGGACCGAGGTCAACCGCTGGACCTTGTGCACCTCGGCATCGCATGCGAGTACGTGTAGGCGGTCAGGGCCGACTCCTACCGCGCGCAGGATCCCCTCCACCTCGATGACAGCCTCCCCGAGCAACGGCTCGGACATGCTGTCCGAGGTGTCGATGACGACGGCGATGCTGGGCAGCGGCTTGCGCAACGCCGGCATGATCACCTGGGCGGAGACGCTCGCCCGGCGCGAGGGCCGCATGTAGGTGTAGTCGACGCAGCCCGCGACGCTGGCGACGCCGTTGCGAATCTCAGCGGCGAGCTTGTGGCGCCAGTCGACCTTGGGCTCCAGCAGCTCGTCGGCCCACCGCTGCCATCCCTGCGGCACGGTGCCGGGCGCGGCGCCCGCGCAGCGTCGGATCTCGGACGCCGTCTTGCACCGAAGCAGATCGGCCGCCGCCGGCGCGATCGCCGGGATACCATCCCCATCTCCATCGAGCTCCCATCCCCGCCCCTGTCCGTGGGCGCCGCTGCCGCACTCGCCCGGACAGATGCCCTTGCCGCGGATCCTGCCGAAGTACTCCTCGGCGAACCCGCCAGGCTCGCACTCCAGGGCCGATGGCACGATCGGGTCGATGGGGAAGTTGACCTCGGCCTCGACCAGGTCGTCGTTGATCTCGGCGTCGGCCGCGGCGACCCAGTCCTGCTCGGAGCTCTCATCGATCCCCATCCGCTCTGCCCTGCCGGCATGGTCTCGCAACAGATGGCCGACGTGATGGACGAGCACGCTGCCAATCTCCTCGGAGGTCCACTGGTCCACGAGGACAGGGTCCATGTACAGGCGCCAGGACCGGTCGACCGCGATCGACCCCAGGCCGGGTGCGGGGAGGACCGACGAGGCGAACAGGGCCGAAGCGAGATACGGGAAGCGCATCGCCCCCCACAGGCGGGCCGCCGCCACGCGCTGCTCATCGAGCCGAGGAGCGCTCATGCTCCGAACAGCCCCGCCTCGCGCAAGACAGGCGCAAAGAGCTTGAGCTCCGGCGGCGCCGCCACGCCCGCGGGCCGACACTGCGCGAGCACCCGAGCCGCCAGCGCCGCCACGTCGGCTCGCTCGTCCGCCGCGCGCGCCAGCACCCTCCACCCATTGCGCCACCGCTCCTCCGTCGGGTCGGCAGCCACCGAGGCCGCGATCGCCGACATCGCTGCATACGCCCGGTCACCGCGCTCGGGCATGACGAAAGCGTCCGGGTTGGCCAGGACCTCCTCCGGGTCGGGCAGGTCCATCTCGCTCGCCCAGTTGAGCAGCTCGAGGCCAGCGCCCTGGCCCACCGAGCCCATCACCAGCGCCGCACGCGCCTGCTCCGACGCGCCGGCCACCGTCGCGGCCGTCCAGAGCAGCGCGGTCATCTCCCAGCTCCGGGGGCTCGGCCACCCTCGCCCCGCGGTGGTGCCATCGTCGGGCATGGTCACCGTCAGGCCGGGGCGGACGGAGACGAACGCCGATACGAGCCCGCGACCCACCGCGAGCTGCGAGTGCCACCCTTCAGGCAGTCGCGGCACGACGGGCGCAGCCCAGCCCCCGGCCAGTCCCTCGGCGAAGGCCTGGGACTCCACCGGCCAGTCCAGGTGACAGAAGCGGTTGGCCAGCGGCGCCGACAGGTCCCAGCCGTCGGCCGCCAGCTCGGGCGGGTTCGCAGCGGCGATAACAACGATCCCTTCGGGCAGCTCCAGATCGCCCACCACCCGCTCCAGCACCACCCTGAGCAGGGCCGCCTGCACCGCCGGGGGGGCCGTCGAGATCTCGTCGAGGAAGAGGATTCCCACGTGCTCATCCGCCAACCGCCGCGCCCACCGCGGCGGCGCAAAGGCGACGTTTCCGTCGGCCACCACGGGCAGCCCGGCGAAGTCCGAGGGCTCCCGGATGGACGCGATGACCGTCTCGCAGGTCCAGCCCAGCTCGTCGGACATCGCGCGAATGGCTGAGGTCTTACCGGTCCCCGGTGCGCCCCAGAGCAGCACGGGGACGCGAGCCGCGACCGCAACCCCAAGCGCTTCCATCGTCGTCTGCGTCGCAGACACCGAGCGATCATAGGGGCTCACGACGCACCGCGGCCGATATGATGACTTCATATGTCACGCCTTCTCTCCGTCTTTCTGTCGGACGAGCTGGCGGCTGAGATCGAGGCCGTGGCCCACTCGGCCGGCAAGACCAAGAGCGAGCTCGTGCGCGACGCACTGCGAGCGCACATACAGCTCGAGCGATTTGCAGCGCTCCAGCGCTACGGACAGGGTCGCGCCGAGGCACAGGGGGTCGGCCCAGAGGACAGCGAGGCACTGGTCGACGCGGTGCGCTCAGGCCGCGGGTGACCCGGCGGCTCGTCTGCGACACGAATGTCCTCGTCTCGGCGCTGATCGCCGCCGGCCCGCCCAGTCGCGTCATCGAGGAGGCGATCCGGGGACGCATCGCCCTCGTGCTGCCCGAGCCCGTCCTTTCGAGCTCGAGCGCGTGCTCATGGCGAAGCTCGGCTTCGAACCAGAACGATGGAGAGAGGTCGAGGCATTCCTGATCGAGCTGGCGAGTGAACGAATCGCCGTTCCGGAGGGGGACATGGACGAGGTGACAGGGGACCCCGCTGACGATCTGATTCTTGCCTGCGCCGTGCGGCGGATGTCGATGCCGTCGTCTCCGGAGATCGCCGACACCTGCTCTCCCTCGGAGAGCACGAAGGCATCCGCATCATCAGCCCGCAAGCGTACTGGCAGAGATGCGGCGCCCATAGCCGAGCAGCGCGATGTCGCCACGACTCAACCCTCGTCGCGCTTGCGCCAGTAGCGCTCGAGGCCGGCGAACTGCTGATCGGGCGGCACCGCTTGCGCGTAGGCGGCCGCAGTCTCCTCATCCGAGGTCCCGGCCGCGATCTCCTCGTAGATATGGGCCTCGAAGGCCTCCCCATCCAGCTCGCGCGCAAGCGTGGCCCACGCCACCAGGCGGTCGCGCATGACCGCGAGCTGCGCAAACGGCGCCTCGATCGCGCCAAAGTGGGTGATCCCCAGCGATTCCGGGCCCCACTCGGCGATGGTCGACAGCGATGCGTTCCAGGCCTCGAGATCGACATCGGGTGGCGGCGTCGGCGGCAGTGTCAGCTCGCAAGGCGGGATCCGCACGCCCCCGACATCGCCCACGAACGCGCGGCCCGACTCCTCGTGCAGATAGGCGACGTGGTGGGATGCGTGCCCGGGCGTGTAGGCGACGCGAAAGCCGCCCGCGAGGGTCTCGCCCCCGGCCAGCGGGCGCAGGTTGGCCTCCGGGACGGGCACGATCTCCCCCCACAGGCGCTCCATGTTGTCCTCGCCGTAGAGCTGCGACGCGCTGGCGATGAGCTTCTCGGGGTCCGCCAGGTGGCGCGCGCCGCGCTCGTGCACGTAGACCTCGAGGTCGGGCCAGCGGCGCACCAGCGCGCCGGCGGCGCCGGCGTGGTCGAGGTGGATGTGCGTGAGCAGCAGCGCGCGGGGGGCGTCGCCCCCGAGCGCGTCGACGACCGCCGCGCAGCTGGACTCGGGGCCGGGGTCGATCACCACGTCGCCGACCCGCCAGCAGCAGATCACGCGCTCGCGGCCCAGATGCCTCACGTCGATGGCTTGCACCGCCTGCTCCTCCCCCTCCGGTCGGCTCGGGCGCCGAACCCTACCTGCGACCCCAAAGGCCGGCTATGGCCTGATCTCTACTCGAGTAGTGCGTACCGGGTCAGCTCCATGAGCTCCGCTCTCGGCACACGCACCAGCGTGGCCTGAGCAGTGCCCTCCACCTCGAGGGCAGCCTCCGGGCGGGTCACCCCTGGTTGTTCGACCGTGCCTGCCGCATAACGCGATCCGCTCGGCCAGATGGACTCAACCCGGTACGCACGACTCGAGTAGTCCCCGTCGGATGGCTTCGGCCGCCGCGGCCGCGCTGTTCGTGACACCGAGCTTGCGGCGCATCCTGTGCAGGTGCGTTCTAATCGTGGTCGCCCCGACGTAGAGGTGATGGGCGATTTGCGCGGCTGCCTTACCGCTCGCAACCAACACGAGGATCTCGTGTTCGCGTTTGCTCAGATGGGCCGCTGCCGACCCGTCAGCGACCCGAATATACGTGAGAAGCTGCCGTTGAACATCCGAGCTGAGGACAGGTTCGCCAAGCGCGGCGGCGACGATTGCGATTCGAGCTCGCGTGGTGTCGACTCGCCGTGGGGAACCGGCCACTCCCGCACTCACGGCTTGCACGACAAGCCGCCGCTCGAATCACCCCCCCCGAATGAGGTTCTACGCAATGCCGACGCCGCGTCGTCGAGTTCGCTGACCGATGGCGGCCGCGAAGAGCTCCTTCACAGCCTCGCGCACGCCCAGGTGGAGATCAGCCACCCAGGAGCGCAGCGCATGCGATGTCAGTGGCCTGGGCTGCGACGACAACCGAGGTGCTCAACTTCGAGCGGGTGCTGTCGGGGCCGTAGCGACGGGCACGGATCAATCCCGTCGCGCCCGTGCGCCTGCGCGCCAAGAATGTGAACGAGTTGAAATTCCTTCTTGCGTAGCCTGTAGCCGAGGTATAGCGTCGGGCTCATGGTCTGGGAGACCAGAGGTGAGGGACGGCGGGATCACCGGTATTGGCGCGGACGGACCGTGGTGCTGTTCGTGGCGACGGTGGCGTGTATGGCGGTGCTGGTGGTTGGGGTGGGCGGCTCAGCGGTGGGCGCGTCGAGTCAGTCGCCGACACGTTCGCTTCGTCAGGGGGTGGGCGCGGGTGATTTTGCGCCGTCGCCGGGGATGGTCGCGGAGTTGCGCCGGCAAGCGGAAGAGGATCGTGCGCGGCGTGAGAGCGAGCCGGCGCGCCAGGCGCGGGTGCGGTCGCGTCGTGCCCACGCGCATCTATCGCGGGATGAGTCGGTGGCGGTGGCGCGTGCGGCGCACCGCAATGTGCTGGAGGCGGGGCCGTCGTCGCCGTTTCGATTGCGTGGTGGGGAGCGGCTGTTGGGGTATGTGGGGTCTGATGAGGCGAGGGTGCAGCTTGCGGATGGGAGCAAGGCGCGGGTGGAGTCGACGCTGCCGTTGCGCGCGCGGAATGCGGCGGGTGACTTGGCGCCGGTCGATCTGAGCTTTGCGGATCACGGCAGCTTTTTCTCTCCGGGTAATCCGTTGACGGCGTTGCGGGTCGCCAAGCGTCTGGGCGACGGGATTTCGCTGGGTGATGTTGGTGTGCGGGTGCTGCCCGCTGGGGGTGGGGATGTGCAGGGGTCGTTGGTCGGGCACCCCGTTTTGGGCGAACGTGGACACTGACACCGACATGCTGGTCAAGCCGCTGCCGAATGGGGCGGAGAGCTTCTGGCAGCTTCGATCCCAGGAGAGCCCTGAGCAGCTGCGGCTCAAGCTCGATCTGCCAGCCGGCGCGCAGCTTCGCCTGGCAAGCGCCGGTGCTGGCGCTGCGGCCGGGCCCGAGGCGGCCGAGGTGGTCAAGGCGGGCAAGGTGCTCGCCAAGATCGCCGCGCCGGGCACTCGGGATGCTGATGGTCAGGCGGTCCCGACCTCGATGCGCGTCGATGGCCAAGATATCGTCGTGACGGTCGCCCATCATGGGCGTGATGTCGCCTACCCGTTGATGGTCGACCCGACGATGACGGTCAGCGAGCCTGACTGGTATGCGAGCAACTCCAGCGACTTCGATGGGTGGGTGTGGGTGAGCGGGAACACGTCAGCCGGGGCCCGTCCGGTGTCGGGCTGCTATTCGGTGTGGTGGTGCTCGTATTCCTTCTTTGGGTTCCCCGACTTTCAGGATGAGCCCAACCACTGCGTAGGCAATCCTGGCTGTAACGGGGGGTGGGGCCGGGGGCTCTACACGGTCAATAGTGGCTACTATGCGCCCGCGGGGGAGTGGGCGCAGTGGGCGTTCGTGGCGGGCAACGCCGGCCCCGAGATCAACATCGCGCGCGCGGAGCTCAAAGACGCCTGGAGCAACAATGGCTGTAGCCCGGCAGGGTGCGGGATCGCCCACATCCAAGGGTTGTGGAGGCAGACCAACTGGGTGTCGATGTGGTTGACGACGTCGGGGTATAACTACAGCCAGAAGGCCTACTGCTCCCCGTCGACCTGCGACGTTCCCACGACCGGCCAAAACGCTGTTGCCGTCGTCCAGCAGATCGCGACCTGGACGGGCGGCTACTTCCCGAGCAACTTCGACTTCCTCGCTTCGGCCTCGCTAGTCATCAGCGATGACACCGGCCCCAACAGCCTCACCGTCTCCCACTCTAACCAACCGCCATCCGACTGGGTGCACGACGCCTCAGAGACCGTCACCGCGAGCGCCGCCGACGGCGGCGTCGGGGTCAAGGAGCTCGACGTCGTCTACCACAAGCCCGACGGCAGCACCCAAACCCTGGCCCAAGCGGTCAACCCCTGCCCCGGAAACCGCCACGGCTGGTGCCCGGCCAACTGGACAGCCCCGCTGGCCTACGACACCCAAGGGCTCCCGGAAGGCGACAACACCCTCACCATCACCGCCAAAGACGCCTGGGGCAACCAAACCGACTCCACAGCCTGGCACGCCAAGATCGACCGGACCCCACCTACGATCGCGCTGTCGGGGCCCCTGAAGGACAAGGAAGGCCAAACGCTTACGGATGGCATCTGGGATCTGAAAGCGAATTCGTCCGATCCGGGTTACGACGCGACAGGATCGGGGGTCAAGAGCGTGGACGTTCTCATCGACGGGCAGCCACTCACCCAGGACGGGGACGCCAGTGCCGGCCACGATGACCAAGCGGATGGCTGCGACACTCCAGACTGCTCGTTGCGCTTATCGACCGGCTTTGACACCCGGGAGTATGGCGACGGTCAGCGTAGGATCACGGCCAGGGCAACGGACATGGCCGGTAACGTAAAGGAGAGCCAGCCATTTACCGTAGGGAGCTCAACCAACGATCCCCCAAATACCGGCCCTGCGCCGACCCAGAGTCCCTCCCAGGCCCAAACTCCACCATCCGCTATCCCTCCGTACACCGTTTACAATCTCGGCTCAGCGATTGAGGGGTTGTTGGTCACCGAGGTTAGTCATGCGTCATCCGCCCCGGATCCAGCAAACCCAGAGCTGGGCCGTCAAGACGATGTTACCTACGTCTACGGTAACTGTCCGACAGTTCTGCCTGGCGACCCCGGCGCCACCTTCGAAGGCGGATGCCTTCCCCCCGCTCCAGGTGCAATCTACCCCACTGTGCGAGGCCCATGCGGCCCTCTACACAACGCCCGGCGATACCCTCGGCAGCTCATTGCCATACCCTCACGAGAATCTGACGATCAAGGGTGTCCCAGCCGCCTCTTTCGATGGCGGGACAATCCTCGAAATCTACACGGGTCATACCACGATCTCGATCAAGGGCACCGATGCCACGCTGGTGCGGCTAGCGGCCGACAGTGTGCGACTCGCATTGGCCGCTGCGATCCCGCTAGCCAATCAAACGCTGTCAACGCTGTCGGATACGACGGGATTACCGCCCGTATTGCCGGCTCTCCGGGGATGATCGTAGGTGAAGTCACGCGAGCGCTTGTTCGTGTGGGAGGGTGAGTGTGACTGGTCCGCAGGTGAGGTGGACGAGCGCGAGCGCGGCGTTGGCGGAGTGGAAGCCGTAGGCGCGGCGGACGATC
>JBBSIW010000006.1:0-18868 GCA_038231895.1 Solirubrobacterales bacterium
CGCCCTAAGCGCCCCAACCATGCCCACGAGCGCCAACCACGCCCACGATCCACCCAAACAGCCCGCCCGAGCCCCCACCACGACCCCACCAAACACCTACTGCAAGCCGGCCGAATCACGCCCTTACTGCACGATCGAGGTTGGTGGTACCTACCGCGAATACCTGATCGAGGAAGTCGCGGCTGGCAGGCGCGGCAACGCCGATCTCGTGGCGTTCTTCTTCCTTCGCGCCGCCAGCTTCCTTCGCGACGGCGGCACCTTCGGCTTGGTGGCCACGAACACCATCGCGCAGGGGGATACGAGGGAGGTGGGTCTCGACCAGCTCGAGGATGAGTGCCGCATCTACCGGGCGATCAAAAGCCGCCAGTGGCCTGGAGAGGCAGCCTTGTATGTCTCCCACGTGTGGGCGGCGGCGAACGGGTGGCAGGCCGCGCCCGTGCTCGACGAGCACACGGTGCAGCGAGTGACGGCAGCGCTAGACGCAGCGGGACGGGTCGAGGGGACGCCGCTAAAGCTCGCCGCGAATGCCGGTGGCGCGCACATCGGGTCGCTGATCAATGGTGATGGCTTCCTCGTCGCTCTGGATGAAGCCCAGCTACTGATGGGCGACGACACCGCCGCCAGTGAGGTCATTTTTCCCTACCTCGTGGCCCAGGATCTGACGTCGAGATGCGACCAGAGTGCGAGCAGGCAGGTGATCGACTTTAGGGACTGGCCGCTGTCGCGGGCGGAGCAGTATCACGGCCCGATGAGGGTTGTTCGAGAGCGTGTACTGCCGGCGCGGAGTAAGAACACGGGCAGCTACAAGCGACTTTGGTGGCAATTTGGGCGGCGCCAAGACAAGATGCGCCAGGCGATCGAAGGCTTCACCCGAGTGCTGGTCGGGCCCCGGACAACGAAATGGTGGGGCGTCTCCTTCGTCCCGAGTGGCTGGGTCTACTCCGATGCAACCATCGTCTTCGCCTTCGAGGACGACGCCCACGCCGCCATCCTCTCCTCCACCTACCACGACGCCTGGGCGCGCAAGTACTCGGGCTCGCTGAAGTTCGATCTGCGCTACAGCCCCACCGACTGCTTCGAGAACTTCCCCTTCCCTGCCGACCTCGACTCGCTCAGCGACATCGGCGACCGCTACCTCTCGCACCGCAAGGCCACGATGCTTGGCCACGATCAGGGTCTGACGAAGGTCTACAACCGCGTGAACGAGCAGCCGGAGGACGATGACCCTGACATCGTCGAGCTGCGTCGGCTGCGGCGCGAACTCGACCGTGCGGTCGCGGATGCCTACGGCTGGAACGATTTGGAGTTCGAGCACGACTTCCGCGAGACACCGCTCGGCCTGCGTTACACGCTCGACGAACCGACCAAGGTCGAGGCGCTCGACCTTCTGCTCGAGCTCAACCACGAGCGCCACTCGGAAGAGGTGGCGCGCGGGCTGCATGATGGCAAGAAGAAGCAGGCTCGTCGTGCGCGCAAGCCGAAGTTCGGGCCGGCGCCGCAGTCCGGCGGCAGTGATCAACTGTTCGCCGATGGCTGACCCAACGCCCACACTCGCGCGACCATCCGACGCCCAGCTCCGGCGCGAGCTGGTTGAGCTGGTCGCGAAGGACCTGCTCGGCCCGGCCGGTGGCGACACCGAGCTGCTGCCGCGGGGCGAGCAGCCGCGCGACCGCTACCTGCTTGGCCTCCTCGCCCCCCGCGGACGCCAGGTAGAGCCCGAGGGCGATGAGCCGATGCCCGCACCCGGCGAGGGTGGGGAGGAGGCGCCGCCCGAAGAGGAGCCGGCACAGGCCTCGCTCTTTCCCTCGTCGATCGGACTGAGCTTCCACGCGGACGGCGACTGCGAGCGGCTGAGGGTGCGCGCGAGCTGGGGCAAGTACGTCCGCGTGGAGAATCCTGACGAGGACGGCGCGGGCAAGGTCTGGCAACGCGAGCCGCGCGGCGGTCGCATCGACCTTCCGCTTCGGCCTGGCTTGCATCGACTCGGGGCACCTGACACGAATGTGCCCGACGTGCGGGTCGAGTCCGTCGTCCGCAGCCTCGGGGAGCGCTGGTCGGTGACCCTGTTCCTGCGCAACGAACAGACCGAGCCCGACGAACTGCGCGACGGCGCCTGGCTCTTTCAGTCCGCCCTGTCGGTTGAGGCGCCCGGCGGCGCAGCGGTTTTCTCGGCCCGCGCCGCCGACGGGGACACCGGGGAGGAGGAACAGCGTCGGCTCGCGCTGGCCTACCGCAACCGCGTCGAGCACGCGGTCGGACACAGCGTGGCCGTGCACGCCGAGCTCTCGCCCGGCGACCCGACCCGCGCCGTGCGTTTGGAGACGACCGCCCTCCCCCAGCACGAGGTGGCACAGATGCGCCCCCCGGATTCAGGCTCGGTCGCGACGCTGGGTGGCCTCGAGCTCGACATGCAGCGCCTGGGGGACGCCGCTGAAGGGGAGCTCCCCGCGCTGCTCGAGCCGCTGCCTCGCGCCTACGGGGAATGGATCGCCGCCGAGGAGAGCCGCCTGCGCGCCGGAGACGATCGGCTCGAGACACACGCCGACACCGGCGAGGCGGTGCTCGATGCGGCGCGGGAGGCACAGGAGCGCATCGCCGCCGGTATCGAGCTGCTGGCCACGAGCACCGAGGCGCGCGAGGCGTTTCGCTTCGCGAACCGGGCGATGGCCCTCCAGCGTGTCCACTCGCAGTGGGCCGAGCACCGCCGGCGCGGCGGCGAGCGCCCGCTCGAGGACTTCGACGTGGGTGAGCGGCGCAGCTGGTACCCGTTCCAGCTCGCGTTCGTATTGCTCAACCTGCCGAGCGTGACCGACCCCGAGCACCCCGACCGCGCACATCCGACCAAGGCGGTCTGCGACCTGCTTTGGTTTCCCACCGGTGGCGGTAAGACCGAGGCCTACCTCGGCCTCACTGCCTACGTGATGGCCCTGCGCCGGCTCCAGCCGGATTTGGGCGGCCTGCGCGCCGACGCGGGCGTGGCGGTGCTGATGCGCTACACGCTGCGCGTGCTCACCCTCCAGCAGTTCCAGCGCGCGTCCGCCCTGATCTGCGCCTGTGAGGTGCTGCGTCGTGAGGACTCCGAGCGCTGGGGCGAGGAGTCCTTTCGGATTGGCCTGTGGGTAGGGCAGGCGACTGCCCCGAACCGCATCGACATCGCCGCCGACGCGCTGAAGGTGCTGCACGGCGAGGGTTGGGCGAAGTCGGGCGGCGGGCGCCCCGACCAGCTCCCATCGTGTCCGTGGTGCGGCACCGCTATCGAGCCCGGCCGGGACATGAGGGTGGAGACCTTCGAGAAGGGCCGCGCGCGGGTGCTCACCTTCTGCGGCGACAAGCTCGGCGGCTGCGAGTTCTCCGCCAAGCGGTCCCCGGGCGAGGGATTGCCGGTCATCACCGTGGACGAGGAGATCTACCGGCGTCTTCCTTCGCTCGTGCTGGCGACCGTGGACAAGCTCGCCCAGCTCCCGTGGAAGGGGCAGACGCAGACGCTCTTCGGCAGCGTCGACGGGCGCTGCGAACGCCACGGCTTCCGCTCGCCTGAGTTGGCCGACACCGACAGCCATCCCGCCAAGGGGTCGTTCCCGGGCGCGCGGACCGTGGACCGCGGCGAGCTGCTGCGCCCGCCCGACCTCGTGATCCAGGACGAGCTGCACCTGATCTCAGGCCCGCTCGGGACGATGATGGGCCTCTACGAGACCGCTGTCGACAAGCTGATGACTTGGGACCTCGACGGCACCGCGGTGCGGCCGAAGGTCGTGGCGTCGACGGCCACGATCCGCCGCGCCCGCCATCAGATTCACCAGCTGTTCCTGCGCGACGTGCGCGTGTTCCCGCCGCCGTCGCTGGACGCCGGCGACTCCTTCTTTGCCCGCGAGCGCCCGCTCTCCGACGACGAACCCGGCCGCCTCTACCTCGGCGTGTGCGCGCCCGGGCGGCGGCTCAAGGCAGTGCTGATCCGGGTGTACGTGGCTGTGCTCGCGTCCGGCCAGACGCTGTACGAGCGCTACGGCGCCGCCGCCGATCCCTGGATGACGCTCGTGGGCTACTTCAACGCGATGCAGGAGCTGGCAGGGATGCGCCGGCTGTGCGAGGACGACATCCGCACCCGGCTCGGCAAGACTGACCGGCGCGGGCTCGCCAAGCGCAGCCTCGGGCCCTACTCGGTGGAGGAGCTGACTTCGCGGCTGGCCGCGGCGGATATCCCCGCGCGGCTCGACCACCTGGAGCAGATATTCGACCCCACCGAGGAGCAACAGCGCCGCTCTGGTCAGAAGAAGGGGCGGCGGCCGATCGACGTGCTGTTGGCCACGAGCATGATCTCGGTCGGAGTCGACGTGCAGCGCCTCGGCCTGATGGTCGTCGCCGGTCAGCCGAAGACCTCGGCTGAGTACATCCAGGCGACGAGCCGTGTGGGCCGCTCGAAGCCGGGGGTGGTGTGCACGGTTTACAACTGGGCGCGTCCCCGCGATCTCTCCCACTACGAGCGCTTCGAGCACTATCACGCGACCTTCTACAAACAGGTCGAGCCGCTCTCGGTGACGCCGTTCGCGCCGCGGGCGGTCGACCGTGGGTTGAGCGCGCTGCTCGTCGCGCTCGTCCGCCTCGAGGGACTCTCGCTCAATCCGAACGCCGCCGCGCAGTCGCTCGACCGCCAGACCGATCTCTGCCGCGGCGCGATTGAGTCGATAGTCCGCCGCGCCCGCGAGGTCACGAGCGACAACGCGGTCGGCGAGCTCGTTCGCGAGATGCTCGACCAGCGGGTTGACGAGTGGCTGGCGCGCTCGAGCCAGGCCAAGAAGACGGGGGCGCTGCTTGGCTACGAAGAGCGCAAGGACTCGAACACCGTCGGCCTGCTCGACCGTCCGACGCCCGCGGCCTGGCACCACTTCACGATCCTCAACTCACTGCGCGACGTCGAGCCCAGCGTTGGGCTGGTGCTTCAGGACGGGCCGCTCTACCCGGGCACCGGCGGAGGATGAGCCCAGAGGGGCCCAAGCGCACGCGGGTCGGCTCGCTGCGCCCGAGCGCGCTCGTTCACAGCTTCGGGATCGGCAGTGTCGTCGATCTGCCGCGGCTCTCCGTCGTGGTGCTGGGGCTCGAGAGCTGGAACCTCCAGCACGCGCCGGTGATCGACGAGCCGCGGTTGCTTGGCGCCGTCCGCGCGGAGGACGGACTGGAGTCGGTGGAGCGACTGCACGGCCCACCTCAGACCGAGGACCTCGGCAACCTCTCCTTCGCCGCGCTCGACGCGGCCCGGCTCGTGGGCGTCCCCGTCGCAGCCTTCCCGCGCTGGCTGCTGTGCCCGGTCTGCCGCAAGCTCGCTCCGGTCGAGTCCGGGCTCTTCGATCTGAAGGTGAACGCATTCCGGCCCGACCGCAACCATTACGTCCACAAGAACTGCCAGAAGGCCAAGACCGCGCCGGTCGCGCTACCGGCGCGCTTCGTAGTGGCGTGCGAGGACGGCCATCTCGACGACTTCCCGTGGGTCGCCTTCACCCACGGCGAGCTCAGCGAGAGCGTCGTGGAGTGCGCCTGGAACCTGCGCCTCGATGAGATCGGCGCATCCGGCGAGGTGGCCGATATCCAGGTCAAGTGCGTGACCTGCGACAACGCACAACGGCTCTCCGCGGCCTTCGGTGAGAAGAACCGCCCCAACATGCCCTACTGCCGCGGCACCCACCCCCACCTGCGCGAGCGCTCCGAGTGCCAACGCCGGATGCGCCCGATGCTGCTCGGCGCGTCGAACTCCTGGTTCCCGGTCAGCCGCTCGGCCCTCTCGCTGCCTCGTCAGGCCGACCCGCTCGACCAGCTCGTGGACGCCAATTGGACAGTGCTCGTAAACGTGACCAGCCCCGAGGTCCTCACCGGCTTTCGCAACATCGGCACGCTCGACGCCTTCAAGGGCGTCAGCGACGACGATCTGTTGACGGCGATCGAGAATCGGCGTTCACAGGACATCGACGACGAGGACGACGGTGGCGAGCTGAAGGTGCCCGAGTGGGAGGTACTCACAGCGGACCCGCTGCCCCAGGCGGCAGAGTTGACCGCGCGCCCCGTGGCCGTACCCGCTGGCTGGGAGGGAGTGATCGAGCGCGTCGTGCTGGTCGAGCGCCTGCGTGAGGTCCAGGCGCTGCTCGGCTTCACCCGAATCGAGTCTCCTTACGAGGAAGCGGAGACCGAGCGTCGAGTGGGGCTCTCGCGAGCGGCGCCGGAGTACCTGCCGGCCGCCGAGGTACACGGCGAGGGAATTTTCCTCCAGCTCCGCGAAGACGCCCTCCAGGGCTGGGTCGCCGCCAACGAGGAGCGCCGCGAGGCTTTCCTCGGCGCGCACGCAGCCTGGCGTACCCGGCGAGACATACCCGACCCGCTGGCGGGGTTTCCGGGGCTGCGGTTCGTGCTCATCCACTCCTTTGCCCACGCCCTGATGCGCCGGCTCGCGCTCGACTGCGGCTACAGCCAGGCTTCGATCCGCGAGCGCATCTATTCGCAGGACCCGGAGGACGAGGGCGGTGCGATGGCCGGTGTACTCCTTTACACGGCGGCTCCCGACTCCGAGGGGACGCTCGGCGGGCTCGTGGCGCTGGGCCAGCCGGACGAGCTGGGCTTTCACCTGCGAGGGGCGATCGGCGACGCCGCCTTGTGCGCTTCCGATCCGCTTTGCGCCGAGCACGACCCCGACCCGGATGGTGTGACGCTCCACGCCGCGGCCTGCCACGCCTGCCTCTTCGCGCCTGAGACATCCTGCGAGCGCGGCAACCGCTACCTCGACCGCGCGGTGCTGACCGAGCTCGTAACTGGGCAGGACATAGCGTTCATCGGCCGGGTGACGGCTTCGTTGTGAGCGGTGCTGCCGGACTTCCGGGTGCCGTTGGGCGAACTGTTGCGCAGCTCTCTCCGGGCGCGCTCGCGAGCCTCGTGGAAGGGCTACGCGCAGGGACTGGCCGCTCCGCATTACCCGGTGTGGTCGCAACCTCCCAGTATCG
Source organism: Solirubrobacterales bacterium (assembly GCA_038231895.1). Taxonomy (GTDB): domain Bacteria; phylum Actinomycetota; class Thermoleophilia; order Solirubrobacterales; family Solirubrobacteraceae; genus JALYZC01. Next base: position 6,981 of record JBBSIW010000006.1, read on the forward strand.
CGACGCGGTCAGCGCCCTTGTCGCTGCTTGGCCGACCGAGGGCGACGTAACGGCTGAAGCGCTCGCCCTCGCGCTCGAGTGCGCGACGGAGCGGCAGCGTGAGGCGGCAGGCCAGACGCTGAGCATCGTATGGACAGGTCCTTCGACCGACGCGGTGCCGGTCCGTCGGACCGACCAAGCGCTGCTCGAACTGATCCGCGGCGCCAGGCGCCGGCTGATCGTCGTGAGCTTCGCGGTCTACAAGGTGCCGGAGCTCGCCGAGGCGCTGGTCGCGGCGTCCCACCGCGGGGTGTCGCTTGCCGTGATCCTCGAGTCGCCAGTAGAGAGCGGAGGCAAGGTCAGCTTTGACATGGCCACGGCGCTCGGGATCGAGGGCGCCTCTGATGCGGCCTTCTATACGTGGCCGCTCGACCAGCGACCCGTCACGTCGGCGGGTAGTCGGGCATCGCTGCATGCGAAGTGCGCGGTGGCGGACGGTCGCAAGCTGCTTGTGTCGAGCGCCAACTTGACGGAGTTCGCCCTCGAGCTCAACGTGGAGTTAGGTGTGTTGGTGGGCGGCGGGGCTGTGCCCGCGAGGATCGAGAGGCACTTCGAGGAGTTGATCGCAAGCGGCCAGTTTCGGTCGCCTTCAGGATGACCGTCGGTTCGTCCGGTTCGGCAGAGACGCTTCTTCGGGAGCGAGCGGCCGATGGCGGCGAGGGTCGTCGCCCCAAGAACGTCCTGCTAGGGCGTCGCGCGAGGTTTGATCTGGCGCGCCGCGCGTATTGCCAGCTCCGGCCGCAGACGCTCACCACGCGCGAGCTCGCTGAACAGATGCGCGTAGGTGTTGAGCGTCAACGTCGGCGAGTGCCCCAGCTCGGTGGCCAGTTCCACAGGCGAGTATCCGGCCTGGACCATGAGGCGCGCACCGTCAAGGACGACCACGCCGGCCTAGAAGCTCAAGCCGGCGCCAACTCCCGCCCGGACTTCGTACGACACCGCGACGACCTCCTCATCGGCGCCGCGCTCTCCGTCAGCGGCGACCGCGACCAGCAGGCGGTCCTGCTCAAGGCCATGCTCGACGACGACGACTTCCGGGTCCGCGCCGGCGAGCTCATCATGGGCTCGATCTGGGACGGGTACCGAAGCGAGGAGGTGAGGTAGGCGCACGACGTCGGCCAGAGGGACACGCGCCTGCAGCGTCGCGGTAGGCAGACCGGGGATGTTGGCTTCACGGAAGCAGCACTCTGGTCGGTGGCTACCTGGCCAGTCGGTTCGCCTCTGGTTCGGCTACAGTTCTCAAGAAGTGTCCACCACGCTCGATCCAGACCGGACGATCTACCTAAACGCACCGCTCAAGCTGGTCGCGTGCGAAATCGCTTATACGCTCGCCCCCGGCGCCGACGTCAGTGCCGCGCGCGAGGCGGTCTATGAGGCGCTGAGCGACGCCTATCCGTTGCCTGGCCCGCCGCCGCAGGAGCTGACTCTTGAGGTGGGCCTGCAGGGAGCGGTGACGCACTCGGGCCCGCAGGGCTTCCGCTTCCTCAACCGAGAACGCACGCATTCCCTAGTGGCTACCGGAGCATCGCTGATCATTGAGACGTCCGCCTACCACCGCTTCGAGACCTTTGCGGATCACGTTACCGAGGCCATCAGCGCCCTCGGCAAGCATGTGAGCATCCCCGCCGCCCACCGCATTGGCCTCCGCTACATCGACGAGATCTCGCTCGCCGACCTCCCGAAGGCTGAATTCCAAACCTATTTCACCGAGTCAGTCTTAGCGCCTGGCGGTGAGGTGCCGGACGTCGGCGCGCCGGCGGAGTTCATGACCACGAGTCGGTTTACGTTCAGTCAGGATCGCAACACCGTCATGCGCACCGGCGTCGTGCAGACCCCGGTTGTCAACACAGTAGGGCCGCTTACGATCCCCAAGCCGTCCTCGCCGCCGCTGTTTCTCATCGACATTGACAGCTCGTGGCAGGCGCTTACCAGTCCGCCGCTCACGTTCCAGCCCGAAACCATCTCAGAGGTGCTTGTTGGGCTGCACGCGCCCGTGCGGGCCTTGTTCGAGCACTCGATCACCGATGAACTCCGCAGCAACGTCCTGCGGAAGGAGACTCCTAAATGACTGACGCCTCCAGCACGATCATCCCCCGTCATTCGGTCGCGCCGACCACCCACACCGAGCAGATCACCGAGCCTGCCGCCTTGCTGGCGGACACGGCGGAGCTGCGCGACGAGACCACCGAAACTTCCTCTGAGGCGATGCAGCTTCATCGGAACGTCGAGCGACTCCACCTGGGCCAGATGACCCGCGAGCTTGAAGCCGTTCCTCCAACTGCCCTGCTCGACGCGCTCGCCGACGAATTCCTCTTCCCCTGGTCGCTTCTGGCGCGGATCGTCGATGTTTCCCCGACCGCCGTGCGGAAGTGGCGTCGCGGCGAGACGGTCACCCCCACCTTCCACCACCGCCTCGCCGAGTTCCTCGGGTTCTGCCGCACCCTGCAGCAGCGCGACCCTCGAATCACCAACCTGCCGCACTGGCTTGAGATGCCCCTCGACGCACGCGTGGACATCACTCGGGTCGATCTCTTCCTGCAAGGCGTCCGCACGGAGCTGCTCGACATGGCCGCGGGCCGACGAACCGGCGAGAACCTCCTCGACGAGACGGTGAGCGGGTGGCGCAAGCGCGCTGATCGCAGCGAACAGTTTCAGGTCCTCATGGACGACGACGGCATGCCCAGCATCGTCCCGAGGTCCGAGGCCGCACCCCGTGAGGGTTGACGAGCTCGTCGCGCCGCGCAACGTCGTCGAGCTCTACGACCTCGACGACGAAGCGCTCCAGCTCAAGCCGTACATGACCGGGGACGTCTTTGCGGACGTCGCTGCGGCCGAGGAAGAGACGTTCGCGGTGATGATCGTCGGACATCCCTGCGTGATACGGGGCGCCGGCGGCCAGCTGATGACCCGCATCCCTTGCTGCGTGCTCAAGCCGATCGAGAAAGACATCGCCTATTCGCAATGGCCCGACGGCGATTTCGACAAGTTCCCCCTCACGAGCGCCATTGGGCTTGGCGACCGGCAGACTGTCCGCCTGTTGGAGTGGCGCAGCGTCCACAAGCGCGAGCTACGGCGGGTGCGCCGACGCGCGACGATGACGGAACGTGGGGTTTACATCGCCCAGCAGCGTTTCACACACGCGATCGCACGATGCGCGGTACCGCTCGCCTACTTTGAGAGGGCCTCGAAACACGCTATGCGCGAGGCCGAACTCGAGTACGAGTGGGTGGCGGAGCTGGTAACGCCCGGCGCTGCGGCCGAGCCGGAAACGGCCAAGCTCGTGAAGGAGTTCCACAAGCTCCTGGACCGTGATGGCAATCGTCACCTCCTGCTCGAGGAGGGCGGCGACTCTCGGCTTCGCAGCATCGTGCGGAGCGAGATCAAGAGGCGGCTGACCCTCTCCTAGCCAGCATCCCAGTCTAACTGGTGCGCGCCGCATGCGATCGGGAGGCAGCTGCGCGACGACTCCCGGCCGCGCCACCTCAAAGGCAGTAGCGGATCCGCGCTGTCATAGCAGTGCCGGTAAGAATCGTGTCACCACACGCCAACCCCCGTCTGATCTGATACGAACACCGTCGGATCTTCTAACCAAACTCAGCAAAGAGGCAGTAGATGGAAGCGCTCGTGATTCCGGCCGCTGCGTTCATAGGCGGCTTCTTTAGTGCAACGGTCGGGCCCTTCGCCGTGCTGGCCACCTCCATTTGCCTGACGGGGCTCTTCGGGGCGGTTTTGGTTCCGCTGGGGACACCACTCGAAGACCTTTGGAAGACGGCGCCGACCGATTTCTGGTCGACGGCCTTCCTCTTGGTGCTCGTATGCGGTGGATACCTCCTCGGCCACACGATGAAGACGAGAGCTAACAACCCGTGACGGACTTGCCTGTCCCGTTCTCACGACCTGCCGAGGCACGGCACGCAGAGCGCGGAGGGCGCGCTCCCCCGGATCTGCGCAAGCGTGCTGCGAGGCGCGAGCTGCTAGGTCGCTGCGGCAGGTTCCGCTCGGCGCGCGGCGAGTATCGCTAGCTCCGGACGCAGCCGCTCACCACGCGCGAACTCGCTGAATAGATGCGCATACGTGTTGAGCGTCAACGTCGGCGAGTGCCCGAGCTCGGTGGCGAGTTCAACGGGCGAGTATCCGGCCTGGACCATCAGGCTCGCGTAGGAGTGGCGAAGGTCGTACGGCCGCGTTCGCGCAAGCCCTGAGCGCTCCACCGCCGGGTCAAACCGCCGCCGGCGCCAGTTGCGGTAGTCCGTGGCGGTCCACGAGCCGCCGTCACCCCGCGGTGTGATCGGCGCGTCGGCGATCGGGTGGCCGGCCGTGGCTCGCCAGGACGCGAGGTCGTCCGCGAGCGAGTCAAGCAGAGGCACGGTCCGAATCACGCCGGTCTTTGTCGCCTTCGCCCCACCGTCCCCGTCGCCGCTCTGCTCGACGAGAAGCGTCCGCTTCCCAACGTGCCGCCAGCACAGCGCTGTCGCCTCGGCTGGTCTCAGGCCCGCATACGCCATCAAGCTCACCAGGGTTGCGCTCGCCATGTCGTCGGCGTCGAGCAGCATCCGGCGGATCCGTTCGACTGCTTGCGGCGCCAGCGGCCGGATTGCTCGGCGTCGCTTCGGCTGAACGACCCGCACGGGCTGCACCGGGTTACGGTCGACTCGCCCGCGCAGAACCGCGTGGCGCATGATGCCGCTGAGCACCATCAGGATCCGGTGGGTCATCGCGCCGCCGACCGCGCTCGCGCGCAGCTGCGCCTGGAGCGCGATGACTCGTGCCGGGTCGATCTCCCGGATCGGTGTTTCGCCCAGCAGCGGTAGCAGGTGAACGTCGAGCACATGGGCATAGCTGAGCACCGTGCTCCGGGCGAGGTTCGGCTCGACATGGTCGGTCCACCACGCCTCCGCCGCCTCCCGTAGCGACTCGCGGCCGGCGTCCGCCGCCTCGATCTGGTCCTGCCACTTGAGCTCGCGTAGCTCGTTGTCGCGGAGCTCGGCCTTGCGGCGGGTCGGGTAGGTCTCCGCGCGCTGGCGGCCATCCTCGTCGCGCCATGCAACCTGCCACACGATGTGGCCCTTCGCACGCTTGCGGCGGCGGACGCTCATTGCCTGGGCGAGCAGCCGCCGGTCGTGACAGAGATCTGACGACACATCGCGCTTACCCGTAGAGAAGCAGAAGCAGGTTCGGATTCGCCCCCGGGCCGGAGGCCGCGGTCGTCGTGGCGAGAGTCGGAACCGGCCCCAGCCCAGCACGCCCCCGTCGACGGGCGCAAGGCGCGCGCTTCGCGCCGGCATTCGCCGGTCCCTGACGGGACCCGCCTTGACACCCGCGCCGGAGGCGCGCTCTCGGGCGGGCCATGTCCGCCACTCATCACAACCGGCCCCAGTCCCCCGATCCCCGGCGCCGACCACCACCTGTAAAGCACGAGCTCTACGACGAGCACGCGGTACACCTGCGCCGCGTCGTCCGCTCCAAGGTCGACACGAGCGACGCCAACGTCGACGACGCGTGCAGCTTCGCGTGGACGCAACTGATCGTGACTCCTCCGCGGCTCGAGTCGGCCTTCGCCTGGCTCGTGACCGTCGCGACACGCGAGGCCTGGCGGTTGGATCGCCTCGAGCGCCGACACCCCGCCGACGGCGACGACCTCGCGCTCGAAGCGCTCGAGTCGCCGACAGCGGACGCACATATCGAGGATCGCGTTAACCTCGCCGAGGTGGTCGAGGGCTTGAAGACGATCCACCCTCGCAAGCGCCGGATGCTGCTCCTCCACGCCGCCGGGTTCACCTACCAGGAGATCGCACGGGAGTACGGCGTGAGCATCGAGCGTGCGCGTGAGCTGGTCTACCGCGCACGGCTCCAGCTGCGCGACCGCGTCGACCGCGGTAATGGCGCACCGGGCGGCGAGGGGGTGAATCGCAGGCGCCGCTGACTCTGCCCCTGCATGAGCGGAATGCTCCTGCTCCGAGACAGTCCCGTCGCCTTCGTGGGGGCGACCCGCTGGTACCTCGTCCCCTCGATCGAGGATCTGCCAGACGACGACCGCGAGCGCTGCGCCATCGTCGCCCTCTGCCGAGCACTCGTCCACGACCCCGGATGCAGCCGCTTCGGCCCAAGCGTCAACCCACCACGGCCACCGTCGAACTGACGCCGGCGGTACGACAACAGCATCGGCCTCCCCGTGACCGGAGAGCCCGGACAGACTAGATGCACTGTGTGCCACTGTCACAGTCGCCACGCCCCTCAACGCCGCCTGCGGCGCCGCTCTTCGAGCCAGCGGGCGGTCCGCGCGAGCTCGTCGCTGAACATCAGCTCCACGCGCGGGTCCGCGTGCGCGCCTGCGTCGAGCTGGTCACGCCAGACGCTGAGCGCCGCAAGCCGCTCGGCTGCCGCCCGGTCGCCCGGGTCGGGCATCGCGGCGTCTCGGAGTTCGAGCGGGTAGCGCTCTGAGAGCTGTGCAACCGCGGCCGCGCAGGCGCTCGCGGGAAGCCACGCAACGGCCCGCAGCTCGGTCCCGTTCGCCCGGATCGGTGCCGCCGGTCGAGCCGGGGCGCGGCGGCGCTTCGGCGGAGCATCGAGGTGCGCACCCGCGTCCGCCAACCCCGCGCGCACGAGCCGCGCAGCGGTCGTCGCCTCGGGCTCGCTGCGGCGCACAGCCAGCTCGCGCAGCGCATCGCGCTCACCACGGCTGAGGCTGACGGCGACGCGCTCGAGCTTCACCGCCGCACGTGTCACGGGCTGATGTCCACCGCGGCCCGCGCACCGGCTGGCTCGAGCTCGGGGTGGGGGGAGCGCTCGGGTCCGTCGCCGCGCGCGTCCCTCGGCGCGACGTCATAGGCGAGGGACGGCGTCTGCGCCCGCTCGATTCGCATCCGTGCCGCAAGCTGGTCGACGCGGTCGGCGTCGTCCGCGCCCTCGAGCTGATCGCGGGCGACGTGCCACTCGACCCCCGCCCGCGCACGCGACGCCTCCACGTAGGCGCTCTCGCGCGCAGTCTCCCAGCCGCCCGTCACGACGACCGCCCGCTGCACCGTTGCGCCCTGCTGGCGGTAGACGTGGCCGGCGTAGCCCAGACGCAGCGCATCCGCGTCGTCGGCGCCGACACGCAGCTCGCGGCCGCTGCCATCGAGGCGCACCCAGAGCGAGCCGCGAGGCTGGTCGACAGCGACCGCCTCGCCGCGCGCGCCGTTCTCCACGCGCGGGCCGTCCGTCGTCGCCATCGAGCGCGTCCAGGCGAGGCGATCGCCCGCGTGGACGGCGTGGCCGCTGCCAGGCAGCTCCACCGATTCGCCGCCGAGCTCGCCGGCCTCGAGTCGCAACTGCTGGACGCGCAGATTGAGTGCGTCGACCTCGGCGTTGCTCGCGTCGGTCATCAGCGCGACCTCGGGGTGGTCGTGCTCGGCGGCGAGTTCAACGAAGCGCCGCGCCGCGCGGTCGACCGCGTCGGTGCGGGTGTCGGAGAACTGCAGCGCGCCGCGCTCGCGGTAATGGGCCATGGCGAGCGCCGGGTCGCCCGAGCGCAGAGCGTCCCACGCCTGGCGCTCCGCCGGGTCGGGGGTGCGGCGGACCTCGCTCAGCTCAGCGGCCGGCACCACGGCTTGGAGACGTTCGAACATCCCACCCGCACCGACCGAGGGGAGCTGGCGCGAGTCGCCGATCAGGACCAGCGAGCCCCCGCGCTCCGCGACGGCGTCGACCAGGCGCGCGAGTCGCTCGGTGTCGCCCATCCCGGCTTCGTCGACATAGACGGTGGTCGCAGGGTCGACGTTCGCGCGGTCATGCTCGAGCGCGGTCACCAGACCGTCGAGCGTGCGTACGCGACCGGCGAACACGGGCGAGTCCTCGCCGAGCCGCTGCGCGGTTCGGCCTGCCACCGCGACGCCGATCACCTCGCGGCTCGCCGTGAGCTCGGCGCGCGCAGCGGCGTCGATCACTACCCCCTTGCCGGTACCGGCCTGGCCGATCAACACGGCGGCGCGTTCGGGGCCGGTGAGGGTCTCGACCGCCACGCGCTGCTCGTGGGTCAGCGGGCTCGCGATCCGCTCCTCGACCGCGCACACGGCACGCTCCCTCGCTGTAGCCGGGATCGCCCGGGCGTGCCTGCGGCCGAGGCTCCCGACCCGCTGTTCGAGGCCCCGCTCGAGCGCGCGCATCCGCGCCGTGGTGAGGTGGCCGTCGGCGAGCTCGAGGACGGCGCCGTCCGCGCGCAACTGGCCGAGGTGCTTCAGCGCGTCATCGGCCTTCAGGCCGGCGCCGGCCGCGTGCTCAAGCGCGACACAGCGCAGCTCGCGCTCGTCGAAGACCGCCCGCTTGGAGGTCGCCGCTTCGAGCACACGGGTTGACCAGCCCTCGACCGCCGGCTCGGCGGCACCCGGACCGCCCGGCTTTGGTGGGTGCTCCATTCCGTGCTCGGCAGCGATCTCCCGCCACGCGCGATCGAGCTCCGCGTGCGTGCGCGGGAGCTTTGCCTCCCGGCTCTGGACCGACAGCGAGCGCAGCTCACCGCGCTCGGGGTCGCGGCCGTGCTCGGCGCGGAAACGCTGCGCGGCGCGGTGGACCTCCTCGCTGCGCTTGCTGAACGCACGTGCGGCGTTCTCGTCGACACCGACGATGGTGAAGTAGCGACCCTCCTTCCCGGAGGGCTCGATCTCGTAGCCGAGGTCGCGCAGACCCTCCGCGACCCGGGCGCGGTAGTAGGCGCCGACCTCCCGTGCGGCCCCGAACGCCGGTCGCGACCGCACCGCGCCGACGATTCCCCCCGAGCGTTCAACGCTCGCGATCACCACATGGCTGTGCAGCTGCGGATCCGGCACGGCGCCCGCCACCCCGCGCGCCGTCGTGTGGAGGAACTCGGCGGTGTGCAGCTCCGCCGCATGGGCCGGCTCGCCACCCGCACCGTGCGTGAGCCAAACGTTGTCGCGGAGGTAGCCAACCGCACGCGCGACCGCTTCCGAGTGAACCCGCTCGATCCGCGCCCGCTGCTGAGCGTCACCGACGGCCCACGCGACGCTCACCGGCTTTGGCGGCGAGAAGGTGACATCGAGGCCGCCCGCCCGGGTGCCGTCCGCGCCCGTCGGGCGCAGCCAGACCGGATCGTCCGCATCGCTCGCGGGCGAGCGGCCCTCCATCAGCGCCCGCAGATCGTCCGGCTCCACCTCGCCCGGCTCGATTCCGACACGGCCGAGCGCTTCCGATGAGCTCAACCATCGCCCCGGGGACTCCGCCGGTGCACCGTCGCTGCCCAGGTAGTAGTCGCCACGTTCGGGAGTTGCCGTGCGCGACTCGAGATAGTCGGCGTAGCCACCCGCCGACGCGGCCGCGATGCTCGCCGCGGTCATCATCGACGCTGCTCCCACCACCCCGGCAGGTACGTGACGGCTGGGAGGTCACGGCCGTGCACGAGCACCGCTTGGCCCTCGCGGAGCTGCATCAGCGGCTGCGCTGAGACCTTCGCTGCCTGGCGCTCGTGACGCGTCGCGTGACCACCATCGAGCAGAGAGGAGCTCCGCGACGAGGCCGTGACGGTCTCCTCGTCGAGCAGCCCGCTGAGATAGCGGCGTGTGGACTCGTCCTGGATCGGGCCGAGGAACAGCTTGCACAACGAGTTGGCGAGCACCGCGTCGGCTTCGCGGCCGTAGCGATGCTCGAGCTGAGAGAGGCTCTGGTAGACCAGGCACCAGCGCACGCCCCAGCCGGCCGACACCGCGAGGTAGGTCGGCAGCTTCCCCAGGGGCGCGAGGTGTGCTGCCTCATCGGCGAGGATCCGCAGCCGCGGCCCATCGTGGCGCGGATCTGCTGCGGCCCGCTGCTCCCAGACGCGCAGCACCGAGCCGAGCAGCCCGCCGAGGATCGGCGCGAGCAGATCCTGCTCGCTCTCCGGTACGACGACGTAGAGCGTGCCGCCGTCGAGCAACTGCTCAGGGCGAAACTCCGGCTCGTCGAAGGCGCTGACCGAGGGAAAGCGGTAGGCGTCGACGAGCTGCGCCGCCGACATCAACATCAGCGAGCGGGGGCGCTCGTCGAGTGCCTGGATCCCGGCGATCGAGTCGGCAGCCGCGCGGGCGTCGCGGCCGGCGAGGATCGATCGTGGCTCGTCGAGCCCATCGATGCCCGAGCGCAGCCACGCGTGCACCAGTGACATGTCAAACCCGCCGAGTGCCGCGGCGTGAAGGAGGGGCGGGAGGGCCACGCCGACCGCCTCGCGGTTGTAGAAGCGCGCTCCGCCCGAGTCATGCGACGCGTGCGAGGCCGTCGGATCGGCATCGAACAGCCAACGGCCCATCCGCAGCGCCTGCTCCCATTCGTCGCAGCCGAGCAGCGGCGTCCACCCGCATCGGTCCCGAAGCTCGTAGGTCAGCGGCGCATAGGTCCAGACCGGACCTTGCGCGGTGCGCCAGCGGACGGTGTCGAACAAGACGTCGGTCTTGTTGAGCAGCACGATCGCCGGGCCCTGGTGCTCGAGCAGCGAGGGGACGACGACGCGGGTCGTCTTGCCCGAGCGCGTCGGCGCGACGGCCATCAGATGGCTCTCCGGTCCCGAGCGCAGCGCGCGACCGCGCAGCTTCCCAAGCGGCCAGCTGTCCCCGTCCGCGGCAGATCTTCCATTCAAACGCACGCGACGAGTACGCAGATGGCGAAGATCGCGCGGTCGAGCCCACGAGCGAGGCGTGACCCAACTGCGCGGGTGCCACCGCGGCAGGCCGACCGTGCGCGAGTCTCGCCAGCGGTCCAACCGCACAAGCGCGGCGCCGACCGCGAGCACGAGAATGATCAGCAGGCCGACGTTCATCGCGGCCCAGGTGCCGGGCGGCGGCATCACGTCGCGGTAGGCCCTGAACGCGGGCAGCCGGCGCGGGTCGCCGTCGGCGCCGGTCGCGATCCAGCGGATCCCGCCGCCGATGGCGTCGCCGAAGCTGACGAGGGTCGGCTCGCCGTGGAGGACTGACCAGACGAGCGTCGGCGCCGCGACAGCGACATACAGCGCGACGGCACCGAAGCAGATGGCAACAGCGAAGACGGCGAGTTCCTGCGAGTTGCTGGCGGCCGGACGGTTGTTCATGACGGCTCCTCTCGACGGGCGCCGGGGCGCCTGTCGGTTGTGGGCTGACCTTCTGCAGACGGCGGGCTCCGGCGCGCTCTGGCCCGGGTCGTGAACGTCGTGCCGTGTGACTGAGCCCGCGCCGGCGGCGGGACGCGCGCGCCGGATGGCCGCTTGGCCGCCGATGGGTCGCGTGAGGCTGCGAGCCAGGCATCGACGGCGGCGGGGCGGATTCGCCAGTGCGCACCCAGCCGCTCCCCAACGAGCGTTCCCGAGTGCAGGGCGCGGTAGACGGTCCGCTCACACGCCCCGACCCGCTCCGCCACCTCGCTCACCCTCAGCCAGCGACCGTCGGCCGGTTCCAGCGCCGCTGACCCCGCCGGTCCGTCGACGCGCTCGCTGATCAGTTTCTCGACGCGGCCGAGGAGGGCGTCGGCGAGCAGTCCCAGGAGGTCGGATCCAGGCTCGTCGCGGGCGGGTCTTGCCGGCTCAGCTTTCGGCATTCCTACCTGCTTAAGTCCCCGGAGCCCGCAAAAGCGGCCATTTGCGCCCACGCCGGGAAGCGCGACCCTAGACTGGCCGAAGGCCGAGCAAGGAGAGCGATGGGCAAGGCAAACATGCTCAGCGTGCGCGAAACCGCGCGCCGGCTGGGCGTCCACGAGAACACCATCCGCAACTAGGAGCAGCGCGGACTGCTTCGCGCGATGCGTCTACCAGGGTCCGGCTACCGTCGCTTCGGCGCGGATCAGGTCGACCAGCTCCGTGCGGAGATGCTCACCCAACTGGCGCCCGCGGAGACCGGACCGGTCGTGGAGCCACG
>JBBSIW010000007.1:0-18686 GCA_038231895.1 Solirubrobacterales bacterium
CGGCTCCGCGCTGACGCGGTCGTCAACGTCTCCTGCTACATTGCCGCACGCACGCCGAATCGCCGCCTGACGGCGAACGGGGGAACCGAAGTTTGTGGGGCGAGTCTCGCGGTGATCCGCGGGAGGCGCTGGCATGAAAGCCGGCGCAAGCCCGTCAGCTAACTCCGTAGGCGCGCAAGGGGAAGGCAACCGAGACGGGCCCGCGCAAGCGGGGTGGGGGACGACGATTACCGCTAAACCGATCAGCTGCCCGCAGCTTTACGCTGCCAAACCTGCGCAACCACACCGCACGCCTATGCGGCCGGGCCTCGATCAACGAGGCCTTCCTGTAATGCGCGCACGGGTTGCATCGTTGCTCGTCGTGATCGGGCTGCTGGCCGCTCTGGTTCCGGCTGCGCAGGCGGCCGCGCCCACCGCGCAGACCGCCGCCAGCGGCGGTGGGGTTTCCGCCAGCGACAGGCTGCCCCCGCCGCCGGCCACGGGTGGATCGAAGTACGGCAAGGTTCCGGCCCGCCAGACGCGCGCGAGCCTCGCCAGGGCCGCCCGCGTACTGGGTGCCCATCCTCTCCGCCGCGGATCGCGGGGTCGCGACGTCCGCACGCTGCAGCTGGTGCTCACGGCGCTGGGCTACCGGGCCAAGGTGACCGCGTTCTACGGCCTGGGCACCGAACGCCAGGTCAAGCGCTTTCAGGGCAACTGGCACATCGAGGTGATCGGCATGGTCGGCCCGGCCACCGGAGCCGCGCTGCGCTCGGCGCTCCAGGGTGGCAAGCCGGTGCTCACGCCCAAGCGGGTTCCGACGGCGCCCGCGCCGGTGAGCGCCGATGGCTGGGCCTTCCCGGTGCGCGGCACGCACAACTACGGCAACGGCGACAACGTCTATGGCGCTCCGCGCAGCGGACACAGCCATGCGGGCCAGGACATCATGTCGCCGTGCGGCACCCCGCTCGCGGCGTTGCGCGGGGGCACCGTGCTCGGCGCCGACTACGGCGGCGCCGCGGGCAACTACGTCGCCGTGCACACCGCCGACACACGCTACGACTACTTCTACGCGCATCTGCGCACGGCGGCACTGGTCAAGCAGGGCGCGACCGTCAAGACCGGACAGATCATCGGCTTCGTCGGTGACACCGGGGACGCCGTCGGCTGCCACCTGCACATGGAGCTGTGGGACGGCGGCTGGTGGAACGGCGGGCACACGGTGGACCCCCTGCCGTTCCTCAAGGCCTGGGAGCAGCACTAGCCCTAGAGCTCGCGCACCCTCGCACCGGCATGGGAGCGCTTGGCTTCGTGCTCTCCATGGTGGGCAGCCCCGGGAACCCGCTGCTCAGCATCGTCATCGGACTGGCGTCAGCCGCGCTGATCGCCGTCGACTTCAACTACCTGCGCAAGCACGGGACCGAGAACGACGCGGTGTGGCTGGCCACCGGAATCTTCGTGTCGGTGATCAACATCTTCCTCGCGCTCCTGAACCTCTTCTCCAGGTAGCCGTCAGGCGAAGTCGGTGACGACCAGCGCCGTGCCGCCGGCCGCCTGGGTCAGCGCGGCCTGGTCGGTTTCGGCGAAGTACTTGATGACCGGTCCGAGGCCGAGCCCGATCATCAGCGCCGTGGCATAGAGCCAACCGATGGAGAACGCGCCCACCCGAAACCGCTGGCCGGCAAACGCGGACACGAGCAGCATCCCGAGGCCCACGAAGCTGAGGATCCTCGCGGTGCCGATCGCCAGGTCACGGCCGACATACGTCCCCAGCGCGCAGAATGCGATCGCCACGGCGACCAGGAACGAAACCTGGCCGAGCAGCTGCGCGGTGCCGATCCGTGGAGCGGCGCCTTCGCGCCCGGAGAGAGTGCTGGTGGACGACTGGGCCATTGGACCGTCCTTCGGAGGACCGTGCTGGGCCGGCGGCGAGGCAGGGGGAGCGCCGAGCGAGCGAACTGCAGTCGGGTGTCAAACGAACCGCAGGGCTCGGCGCTCCCCCTGCTCCGTCGCGATGGCGACGAACACGGAGAAGGGTACCCTCAGCGGCCCATGGCCACGCCATCTGAGCCCACGCCGCTTCCGGGTACCGTGCAGCCTCGCCGCTTCGTCCCCCGCCTGCACTACGAGCTGCTGGCCTGCGGCCTCCGCGGCCACGAGCTGGTCGCCACCGACGCGGCACATCTGCGCCCGAAGGACGCAACCTTCGCGCGCGAAGTCGACGGCGTGCGGTGGTATCGCTGCTTGCGCTGCGATTCTTGGCTGCCGCTGGGCGCTCCGTCGAAGCCGGGGGTCGAGCATGCGCCCGACCGGGAAGAGCTCGAGCTTCCCCTCCGCGGCAAGGCGCTGCGCGACAAGATCGTGCTGCGGGTGATCGCAGTCGACCGGGCGTTTCACTTCGTCCTCCTCGCGCTCCTGGCCCTCGCCATCTTCCTGTTCACCCAGCATCAGGTGGAGCTGCGCGGCGACTTCTACCGCGTGGTCGCCGACCTGCAGCACGGGGCCGGGGGCGCGCCGGTGCAGACCGGCCACGTGGGGATCGTGGGCGAGCTCGACAAGCTGTTCTCGCTCAAGTCGGGCACCCTGCACATCGTGGGCCTTGCGGTGGCGGCCTACGCGCTGCTCGAGGGCGTCGAGGCGGTGGGGCTCTGGTACGCGCGTCGCTGGGCCGAGTACTTGACGTTCCTCGCCACCAGCCTGTTTCTTCCGCTCGAGGTCTACGAGCTGGTCAACAAGGTGTCGCCGGTGAAGATCATCGCCCTCATCGTGAACGTCGCGGTGGTGATCTACCTGCTCTACGCCAAGCGCTTGTTTGGATTTCGTGGTGGACCGGAGGCCGAGCGCGAAGAACGCGAGCGCGATACCGGCTGGGACGCGCTGGAGCGGTCTGCTCCCGAGCACGGTGGCCTTGTGGCCGCCGGCGCGACCCGGAGATAGCGGGCCGGGCGAGTGCTCGGCGCCCGATGATCTAGACTCACAGCCCACTGTGCCGGCAGCCGGTCGCCCTCGCGCGGCGCCACGCACAGGCCCATCACGATCCTGGGGTGTCCCTCATGGCCCGCGGAGACGTCCGCATCGCAGTCACCCTCGCCTGCGAGGAGTGCAAGCGGCGGAACTATCAGACGAATAAGAGCAAGCGCAACAACCCGGATCGCATCGAGCTGCGCAAGTACTGCCGTTGGTGTACCCGGCACACGCCGCATCGGGAGACCCGGTAGCCCCATGGCACGTGACCGCAAGAAGGCCAAGCAGCGCCAGCGCCGTCAGCAGCGCACGGGTCCCCGCGCCGCCGTGGCCCCGGGTCGCGACGCCGCTCTGGAGGCTTCGGAGCCCGATCTCGGGGCTCCGGACCCCCTCGAACACGCCTCTGCCGACGTGGAGATCGCCAAGCTGGCGCAGCGGGGTGCGGTTCCTGCCGAGGAGCCTGGCGACGACGAGGCTGGTGAGGTCTTCGAGGACGAGCTCGAGCCGGTGGCCGCCGGGGGCGGCGATGGCGCCGGGGGCGGCAGGGGCGGCGTCAGGTCCTCCGGTGGAGAGGGCGGGGGCGGTGCCAGGTCCTCCCCCGGCGACAGCTCGGCGCGGCCCCGCGCCGGCGGCAGTCGCTTCGTCAACTTCCTGCGCGCGTCCGTAGCCGAGCTGCGGCGCGTGCAGTGGCCGGATCGCCGGCAGGTCACCCAGGCCACCGGCGTGGTCCTGGGCTTTGTCGTAATCGCCGGCGCCTACCTTGGCCTACTCGACGCGATCTGGTCGCGCGTCGTCAGCGTCATTCTCTGACCACACTCGAACAAGGCATCTGCAACGAATGTTTCGCTGGTACGTCGTCAACACCTATTCCGGGCACGAGAACAAGGTCAAGCACAACCTCGAGCATCGAGTGATCTCGCTGTCACAGCAACGCGCGGTGCGCCAGGTGGTGGTGCCGACCGAGGCGGTGTCCGAGATGAAGGACAACCAGAAGATCACGGTCGAGAAGCGCACCATGCCGGGCTATGTGCTTGTCAACATGGAGCTCAACGAAGGCTCGTGGTCGCTGGTGAAGGGCACCCCGGGCGTAACCGGTTTCGTGGGGGCTTCCAACGAGCCGGTGCCGCTGACTCAGTCCGAGGTCGACCGGCTGCTGCATCGCGAGACCGCGGAGCGTCCCCGCACGCGCGCCCAATTCTCCATCGGCGAGTCGGTCAAGGTCATCTCAGGTCCGCTATCGGACTTCTCGGGCGAGATCTCCGAGATCAACGAGGACGCCGGACGCCTCAAGGTGCTCGTGTCGATCTTCGGGCGCGAGACACCGGTCGAGGTAGGCTTCGATCAGGTCAAGAAGATCTGATGGCAAAGAAAGTCCTGACAACCATCAAGCTGCAGGCTGTCGGCGGCCAAGCTACTCCGGCCCCGCCGGTCGGCCCTGCCCTGGGCCAGCACGGAATCAACATCATGGAGTTCTGCAAGGCGTTCAACGCGCAGACTCAGAGCGAGTCCGGCACGGTCATCCCCGTGGTCATCACGGTGTTCGAGGACCGCTCGTTCACCTTCATCACCAAGTCGCCGCCGGCGGCGGTGCTCATCAAGCAGGCCGCCGGGCTCGACAAGGGGTCGGGCGAGCCTCACCGCGTGAAGGTCGGCAAGGTCACCCAGGCTCAGGTGCACCAGATCGCCGAGCGCAAGCTTCCAGACCTCAACGCCCTCGACCTCGACCAGGCTGCCAAGATCATCGCGGGCACAGCCCGCTCGATGGGCGTAGAGGTGGTCTAGTGGGCAGTCCCGCAAATCCGCACCTCTTTGGACGGCCCCGGATGACCGCCATGCTGCGTCCTCGAATCTCGGAATACCCTCGGTATTCCTTCGATCCTGCGTCCTTGCCTGACGGTCCCCGGGTCTCGTCCCAGGACGCACGGACTCACGGGACGGACCACTAGGTGGCCAAGCGAGGCAAGCGCTACCGCGACGCCCTCGACCGCGTCGATCGCGAGCGCGAGTACGACCCCACTGACGCGATCGCGCTGCTCAAGTCGCTGCCCGCACCGAAGTTCGACGAGTCGGTCGAGGTCCACATACGCACCGGGCTCAACGTCCGTCATGCCGACGAGCAGTTGCGCGGCACGATCGCCCTGCCACACGGGCTGGGCAAGGACGTGACCCTCGCGGTGTTCGCCCAGGGAGACAAGGCGCGCGAGGCGCAGGAGGCCGGCGCCGATCACGTCGGGGCCGAAGATCTGGCCAAGCGCGTGGAGGAGGGCTTCACCGACTTCGACGTTGCCATCGCGACCCCCGACCTCATGCCCGTGGTCGGCCGACTCGGGCGCATCCTCGGTCCCCAGGGCAAGATGCCCAACCCCAAGGTGGGCACGGTCACCATGGACGTTCGCAAGGCGGTCGAGGAGTCCAAGGCCGGCAAGGTCGAGTACCGGACCGACCGCACGGCCATCGTTCACATGGTCATCGGGAAGGCGGAGTTCGACGAGCGCCGGCTGCTGGAGAACTACGCCGCGGTGATCGATGAGCTCATTCGCGCGAAGCCGGCCGCGGCGAAGGGCCGCTACCTGCGCTCGATCACGCTTGCCACCACGATGGGCCCCGGCGTGAAGGTCGACCCCGGCCGCACGCGCGGGATCCTTGGAACCGCGGAGGAAGCCGCCGCCGCGTAGACTGCTGCTCCCACAGCGACGCCCCAGACCCCCGGCCGGGCCCACGAGCCCAGAAGCCCGGGATAGGCGGAGCGCGAAGTTCGATCGATTCGAGCTCTCGACGCCCGCCTGCATGCGGGCGTCTCTCGTCCACCAGAGGATCGATCGACGATGAACAAGGAAGAGAAGGCGGCGGTGGTCGCCGAGATTGCCGGGCAGATTCAGGAGGCCGATGCCATCCTGGCTGTCGACTACCGGGGAATCTCGGTACCCGATGCGGCGAGTCTGCGCGCCCGGCTTCGTGATGCCGACGCTACGTTTCGAGTGGTCAAGAACTCGCTCACCGAGCGGGCAGCCGACCAGGCCGGCGTAGAACGCCTGCGGGCGCTGCTCGACGGCCCGACGGCCCTGACCTTCGTTCGCGGCGATGCGGCGGCGGCCGCCAAGGCGCTGTCGGACTTCATGCGGGGGCCAGCCGCCTTGCAGTTCAAGGGCGGCCTCATCGCCGGGGAGGAGCTGACGGTCGAGCAGATCCAGGCGATCGCGCGCCTCCCGAGCCGCGACGTCCTCTACGGCCAACTGGTGGGCATGGTGGCCTCGCCGCTCACCGGCCTGGTGCGCGGACTCAACGGGCTCCTCGCCGGGCTCGCGGTCCAGCTTCAGCAGATCGTCGACCAGGGGCTGCTTCCGGCTGGAGCGCCACCCGCCGGGTCCCAGGCGCCGGCAGCCGAGACCCCCGCGCCCGAGAGCTCGCAGGCTGGCCAGAGCGCCTCGGACGCCGTGGCTGAGACCGAAACGCAAACCGTAGCTGAGAGCGAGAACCCCGCGGAAGCGGCGGACGAGCACAAGGAGGAAGCATGAGCACCACCCAGGAATGGATTGACGAGCTGAAGGGCATCTCGGTGCTCGAGCTGGCCGAGCGCATCAAGGCGCTCGAGGAGGAGTTCGGCGTGTCCGCCACAGTGGCGGCCGCTCCGGCTCCTGGCGGCGCCGGAGCGGGAGCCGACGGAGCTGACGCTGCCGAGGAGCAGTCGACGTTCGACGTCCTCGTCACGGGCCCCGGCGAGAAGAAGATTCAGGTGATCAAGGTCGTGCGGGCGGCCACGGGCCTCGGCCTCAAGGAGGCCAAGGCCCTGGTCGACGAGGCGCCCAAGGCCGTCAAGGAGGGCGTCGACAAGGAGGAGGCCGACAAGCTCCGCGCGGATCTCGAGGAGGCCGGAGCCAGCGTCGAGGTCAAATAGCCACGACGCGCTTGTCCCGACTTCGAGGTCTTGTGGTCGGGTGGCCCGGGAGGGAGTAACCTCGCCCCCATGTCAGGTTCGGGCACGTTGCTCGACACAGGCGGCGCCTCCAGCCACGACGGGGTAGCGCCCCCGCTTCCCAGGCAGGCGTCCAACGGCGGCCGCGAGGCGTTCACGCTCCTCTATGATCTCTTCGAGCAGCGGGTCTTCAACTTCTGCCATCGCGTGCTCGGGTCGGCCGACGATGCAGCACAAGCCACGCAGGAGACGTTCCTCTCGGTCCTGACGGGACCGGACAAGCGCCAAGGCCACGACAGCAACTTCCGCGGCTACCTGTTCGCAGCGGCCCATGACGCCTGCCAGCTCGTCGCCGGGGGTAGGCAGGGGGAGGCCACGCACCCGCACCCGCACCCGAGCGGCGAGCCCGGCGAGGTCTGTGTTGATCCGGAGCGGGCCGCGTCGCTCTCCAGCCTCCAGGAGGGGGTGCGCGGGGCCAACCGCACCCTTGCCGAGACCGAACGCGAAGTGCTCGCGCTGCGCGAGTTGGAGTACTTCTCCTACGCCGAGATCGCTGAGATCATGCGCACGGACCACGACGCAGTCCCAGGGCTGATCGCGGGCGCCCGGCTCAGACTGCGCGACGAGCTGCGCGCCAGCGCACTTGCGGGTGCCGCCGGCTCCGCGGCCGACTGCCGCCGGGCCCTCCCGCTCACCGTCATGGTGCAGGACGCCCAGCCGATCGGCGTAGACGAGCGGGAGTGGCTGGCCGGGCACCTGCGGACCTGCGAGGCGTGCCGAGCGAAACGCGAGGCGATGGAGGAGGCGGGGATCTCCTACCGCGCCTGGCTGCGGATCTTTCCACTCCACTGGCTGCGGGAGGCAACCGTCGCCCGGGCCGCCGAGCTGGCCGACGTCGTACCGACCCAGCCGCTTGCCAGCGCCGGCGACAAGCCGCACGCGGAGGCCGACGATGAGGACCAAGCCGAGGCCGATGGCGGCAAAACAGTCGGCGGAGACGGATACGCGACCTTGGTCGATGACACGATCGATGCAGCCGGGGAGGCGCCTGGCGGCATGGCGGACGTCACGGTCGCGGTTGGCCCGGGTGGTCCCGACGACTACGATCGCCGCCGCTTCGCACTGGGAGCATTCTCAACCCTTCTGCTCCTCTTGGGTGTCGGCGCGGCCATGGTGATCGCAAGCACGGGCGGCAACCCCCGGCGCGCGGTCACCTCCGAGCCGGCGGGCGTCCGCGACGCAGCGATCACCGGATCGGCGCCCGCGCCGATTCCGTCCGCTACCGGGACTCGCGAGCCTCGGCGCCGCACGCGTCGGGCGGTCGTGAAGCCGACCACCCCGAGCTCTGGCGCGCTCTCGACCCGCGTCGTCACGACCGCACCCAGCCCTCCGCGCCGCAGTCCCAAGCCCGTGCGACGGAGCCCGGTTCGCCACGGGGCCGAGGGTGGAGCGTTCATCCCCACGCCCACCCGTCCCTCGCCCCCTGTCCGATCGACGCCGAGCACGCCGACGAGTCCCCCGCCCACCTCACGGCCCACGGGCGCCACGCCTTCCGGCAAGGCGTGCGGGAGCCCCGCGGGCGTTCCCGGAGCCTGCTGAGCGCTGGCGTAGACAGCCTCCGGCCGCTACACTCCGCAACGATCGGCCGATAGCCGCAGCCGTCCAGTGCAGGCGCCCGCGCCACATACGTGGGTCGTCCGGATGGGGTCCGTGAGCGCCGGTTCGCCCTACTGAGGGCGCGGTAGCTTGCTGTGCTATCTTGGATGGTCGCGCTTCGCGCCCCGTCTTATCCCGTTTCGACCGCCCGAGGAGTCGCCGTCTTGGCTTCAATTGACGCCCCCCGGACGCGCCGCAGCTTCGCGCGTCTCGACAAGGTTCTCGAGGTTCCCAACCTCATTGACATTCAGCGCAAGTCCTTCGCTTGGCTGACCGACCCTGAGAAGGGCGGCCTGCGGGAGACGATCGACGACATCTCGCCGATCGAGGACTACACCGGAAACCTCGCCGTCCAGTTCGGCGAGTTCACCTTCGACGATCCGGTCGCATCCCTCGAGGAGTGCCGGGAGAAGGACCTCACCTTCGCGCGCCCGTTGACCGTCACGGTCGCGTTCATCAATCGCGAGACCGGTGAGATCCGCGAGCAGTCGGTGTTCATGGGCGACTTCCCATGGATGACCGAGTGGGGCACGTTCGTCATCAACGGGACCGAGCGCGTCGTGGTCACCCAGCTCGTGCGCTCTCCGGGCGCCTACCTGATGGAGCCCAAGGACCGCGAGAAGCAGGTGTTCATCGCCAACCTGATGCCGGCCCGCGGGTCCTGGCTGGAGCTGGAGATCGACAAGAAGGGCAAGGTCTTCGTTCGCATCGACCGCAAGCGCAAGCTGCCGGTGACCGTGCTGCTGCGGGCCATGGGCTACGCCTCAGACGAGGAGATCCTCAAGCTCTTTCACAACTCGCTCTACATCCGCAACACGATCGATGCCGATCCCGAGGTCACGCGCAGCGAGGAAGGCGCGCTCATCGAGCTGTTCAAGAAGCAGCGGCCGGGCGAGCCGCCCAGCGTGGACAACGCGCGCGCACTGTTGAACCAATTGTTCTTCGATCCCAAGCGCTATGACCTCACCCGGGTGGGGCGTTACAAGCTCAACTCGCGGCTCGGGCTCGACATCGACCTCGACACCCGCGTCCTCACCCACGAGGACATCATCGCCCTGGTCAAGGAGCTCGTGAACCTGCCCAAGCTGCTCGGCATGCCCGAGGAGCCCGAGGTAGAGATCAAGGACTTCGCCGCCGAGGCGGTCTCGATGGCCCGCGAGCCGGTGGCCGACCACCTCGACGAGTATGAGCACTTCGGCAACCGCCGACTGCGGACGGTCGGCGAGCTCATCCAGGAGGCCTT
Source organism: Solirubrobacterales bacterium (assembly GCA_038231895.1). Classification (GTDB taxonomy): domain Bacteria; phylum Actinomycetota; class Thermoleophilia; order Solirubrobacterales; family Solirubrobacteraceae; genus JALYZC01. The sequence continues at coordinate 9,756 of JBBSIW010000007.1, forward strand.
CCGCGTCGGGCTCTATCGGATGGAGCGCGTGGTGCGCGAGCGGCTGACCACCGAGGACGCCGACACGATCACGCCGCAGACGATCGTCAACATCCGCCCGGTGGTGGCGGCGCAGAAGGAGTTCTTCGGCTCCTCGCAGCTGTCGCAGTTCATGGACCAGACGAACTCGCTGGCGGGCCTGACGCACCGGCGCCGCCTGTCCGCGCTCGGTGCCGGCGGTCTCACGCGAGAGCGCGCACCCATCGAAGTGCGCGACGTGCACCCGACCCACTACGGGCGCATGTGTCCGATCGAGACTCCGGAGGGCCCCAACATCGGCCTGATCGGATCGCTGTCCTCGTTCGCCGAGATCTCCGAGCACGGCTTCGTCACCACCCCCTACCGGGTGGTGGCGGACGGGTCGGTCACCGATGAGCTCGTCCACCTGGACGCCAACCAGGAGGAGGAGAAGGTCATCGCCCAGGCCAACACGCCGATCGACTCCAAGACCGGCAGGCTCAAGGGCCCCGAGATCCTGTGCCGCACCCAGGCCGGTCAGTACGTGACGGTCGAGCCCAAGGCCGTCGACCTCATGGACGTCTCGCCGGAGCAGATCTGGTCGGTGGCCACGGCGATGATCCCCTTCCTCGAGCACGACGACGCCAACCGCGCGCTGATGGGCTCGAACATGCAGCGTCAGGCAGTGCCGCTGCTCAAGAGCGAGGCACCGCTGGTGGGAACCGGGATGGAGCGCCGCGCAGCGATGGACACCGGGGACGTCCTGCTGGCCGACGAGGCCGGCGAGGTCGCGGTCGTCGACGCGAACGGGATCACGGTGGAAACTGGCACCGCCGGCGGAGCCGGTGGTTCGCACGAGTACAGCCTGCAGAAATTCATGCGCTCCAACCAGGGCACCCTCATCCATCAGCGCCCACGCGTCCGAGTGGGCCAGGCCGTGGAGGCCGGGGATGTGCTCGCCGATGGCGCCTCGACCAACCAGGGGGAGATGGCGCTGGGCAAGAACCTGCTCGTCGCCTTCATGTCCTGGGAGGGCTACAACTTCGAGGACGCGATCATCCTCTCCAAGCGCCTGGTCAAGGACGACGAGCTCTCCTCGATCCACATCGAGGAGTACGAGATCGACGCCCGGACCACCAAGCTCGGCGACGAGGAGATCACGCGCGACATCCCCAACCGCTCGGAGGAGTCGCTGCGCAACCTCGATGACCAGGGCATCGTGCGCATCGGCGCGGAGGTCAACTCCGGGGACCTGCTCGTGGGCAAGGTCACGCCCAAGGGCGAGACCGAGCTGACCGCCGAGGAGAAGCTGATCCGCGCCATCTTCAAGGAGAAGGCGCGCGAGGTGCGCGACACCTCGCTGAAGGTTCCCCACGGCGAGGGCGGCGTGGTCATCGACGTGATGACCTTCGGACGCGACGAGGGCGACGACCTGCCGCCGGGAGTCAACAACCTGGTGCGCGTGTTCGTGGCCAAGAAGCGCAAGATCGCCGAAGGCGACAAGCTCGCAGGCCGCCACGGCAACAAGGGCGTCATCTCCAAGATCGTGGACGAGCAGGACATGCCCTTCCTCGAGGACGGGACACCCGTCGACGTCATCCTCAACCCGCTGGGCGTCCCCAGCCGCATGAACCTCGGGCAGATCCTCGAGACCCACCTCGGTTGGGCGGCCGCCAACGGCTGGTACGACGACGGCTCAGAAGCGGCGAATGCGGCGCGCAACGGCAATGGCGGCGCCGACGCGGGCCGAGTCTACATCGCGACGCCGGTGTTCGACGGCGCCACAGTGCAGGACGTCGACGAGGCGCTGGTGCGCTGGCAGGACGAGCACAAGGGCCGCATCCGCATGGACATCGACAAGAGCCGCCGCGCCGGCGAGCGCGCCTCGGGCAAGTTCACCCTCTACAACGGCCGCAGCGGGGAGCCCTTCGAGGAGCAGGTCACCGTCGGGTACATGTACATCCTCAAGCTGCTCCACCTCGTCGACGACAAGATCCACGCTCGTTCGACCGGCCCCTACTCGCTGGTCACCCAGCAGCCGCTGGGCGGCAAGGCGCAGTTCGGCGGCCAGCGCTTCGGCGAGATGGAGGTGTGGGCGCTGGAGGCCTATGGCGCCGCGTACACCCTCCAGGAGATGCTCACGATCAAGTCCGATGACACGGTCGGCCGGGTGAAGGCCTACGAGGCGATCGTCAAGGGCGAGAACATCGCCGAGCCGAGCATCCCCGAGTCCTTCAAGGTCCTGCTCAAGGAGATGCAGTCGCTGGCGCTCGACGTCAACGTGGTCTCCGAGGAGGGCCAGAAGGCCGAGCTGCGCGAGGAGGACGATGACCTCCTGCGCGCCGCCGAGGAGCTGGGCATCGACCTCTCCGGGGTTCGCGCCACCGACGGCAAGGCAGCCGACGAGGCAGTCGAGGGCGAGGAGACCGAGGCCGAGGTCGAAGCCGAGGCCGACGGCAAGATCGAGCCGGCGCCCGCCGCCGCCGAGCCAGCCGAGGGTGCCGAGACGTAGCACGCTGCGGCCAACCCGCCCCCCGCCATCTCTCCCGCCGCCTGCGACAAAGGAACCGCATGATCGACATCAACAACTTCGACGCCATCGAGATCAGCCTCGCCTCCTCCAAGCAGATCCGCTCCTGGAGCTCCGGCGAGGTCACCAAGCCGGAGACGATCAACTACCGCACGCTCAAGCCGGAGAAGGACGGGCTCTTCTGCGAGCGCATCTTCGGTCCGACCAAGGACTGGGAGTGCTACTGCGGCAAGTACAAGCGTGTCCGTTACAAGGGCATCGTGTGCGAGCGCTGCGGCGTCGAGGTCACGCGCTCCAAGGTGCGCCGCGAGCGCATGGGCCACGTCGACCTGGCCGCGCCGGTCAGCCACATCTGGTTCTTCAAGGGCGTGCCCAGCCGGATCGGCTACCTCCTGGACATGGCGCCCAAGGAGCTCGAGAAGGTCCTCTACTTCGCTGCCTCCATGGTCACGTGGGTCGACGACGAGGCCCGCGAGAAGGACGTCTCCAAGCTCGAGAAGGAGGTCAACAAGGTCCTCGACTCCTACGCCGCCGAGAAGGAGGAGCAGCTGCTGGAGCTCCGCGAGAGCCAGGCGCGCCGCGAGGAGTACCTGGCCAACGGCAAGCAGACCGGCTTCTCCGACGAGGACCACCTGTGGGCCGAGGGCCTCGACATCAACCTCAAGAAGATCTCCGGAGACGAGCGCGACAAGCTGCTCAAGGAGCTCAAGAAGACCTTTGACTCGGACATCGCCGACACCGATGCCTACATCGAGGACGCTGCAGAGCGTATGCGCCAGGTGTGGGAGCTCTTTCAGCAGTGCAAGCCCAAGGACATCGTCAACGACGAGACCCTCTTCCGTGAGCTCAAGGAGCGCTTCGGCTCGCCCTATGGGTTCGGGGACTACTTCCGCGGGACCATGGGCGCCGAGGCCGTGCGCGATCTACTCGAGCAGGTCGACCTCGACGCCGAGCGCGACGAGCTCGAAGAGATGGTCAAGTCCGCCAAGGGCCAGAAGCAGGCGCGGGCGGTCAAGCGGTTGAAGGTGGTCTCGGCCTTCCTCAATTCCGGCAACAAGCCGGAGATGATGGTGCTCGAGGCCGTACCGGTGATCCCGCCGGAGCTGCGGCCCATGGTCCAGCTCGACGGCGGGCGCTTCGCCACCTCGGACCTGAACGACCTCTATCGGCGCGTCATCAACCGCAACAACCGGCTCAAGCGCCTGCTCGACCTCGGGGCTCCCGAGATCATCGTCAACAACGAGAAGCGCATGCTCCAGGAGGCCGTGGACGCCCTGTTCGACAACGGGCGCCGCGGTCGCCCCGTCACCGGCCCGGGCAACCGGCCGCTGAAGTCCCTGAGCGACATGCTCAAGGGCAAGCAGGGACGCTTCCGCCAGAACCTGCTGGGCAAGCGCGTGGACTACTCGGGCCGTTCGGTCATCGTCTCTGGCCCTTCGCTGCGCCTGCACCAGTGCGGGCTGCCCAAAGTGATGGCACTCGAGCTGTTCAAGCCGTTCATCATGGCTCGCTTGGTCGAGCGCAAGTCGGCGCAGAACATCAAGGCGGCCAAGAAGATGGTCGACACGATGATCCCCGAGGTCTGGGACGTGCTCGAGGAGGTCATCCAGGAGCACCCCGTGCTGCTCAACCGCGCACCGACGCTGCACCGCCTGGGCATCCAGGCGTTCGAGCCGGTGCTGGTCGAGGGCAAGGCGATCCAGGTGCATCCGCTGGTCTGCCACGCCTTCAACGCCGACTTCGACGGCGATCAGATGGCCGTCCACCTGCCGCTGTCGGCGGAGGCGCAGGCCGAGGCGCGGATCCTCATGCTCTCCTCCAACAACATCCTCTCCCCGGCGCACGGGGCGCCGCTGGCTACGCCGACGCAGGACATGGTTCTCGGCGCCTACTACCTCACCTACGGGCCAGAGGAGGAGGACCTGGAGAAGATCGACCCGGCCAACCACGAGCCGCGCCCGCACGTGTACCGGACCGCGCAGGAGGCAGAGCTCTCCTACGAGCACGGCATGGTCGGCCTGCACGACCTGGCCGAGTACCGCAACAACAAGGCCGAGGGCGGGCACATCCTCACCACGGTCGGTCGCATCATCTACAACGACCGCATCAAGCGGGCGCTGGCCGAGGCGCTGGGCGAGGAGTTCGACGTCGCCACCTACAAGTTCGTCAACCGCTCGATCCGCAAGCGCGACTCGGTCAAGGTGGTCGATGACCTCGTCCAAGCCCACGGGGCGTCGGGGATCAGCCAGGTGCTGGACGCGTTCAAGGACCTCGGGTTCCGCTACGCCACGCTTGCGGGGGTCACGATCTCCAAGAACGACGTGGTCATCCCGCCTGCCAAGGAGGAGATCCTCCTGCGCTACGAGGGCGAAGTCGCCGAGATCCACGAGCAGTACGACACGGGGCTGATCACCCAGGAGGAGCGCCACGAGGCGGTCGTCGAGCGCTGGACGGCGGCGACCGACGAGGTGGCCCACGCGATGGAGGTCAACCTCCACGAGCTCAACCCCATCTTCATGATGGCCAACTCCGGGGCGCGCGGATCCTTCAAGCAGATCCGGCAGCTGGCGGGCATGCGCGGCCTGATGGCCAACCCCAAGGGGGAGATCATCGAGCGGCCGATCAAGTCCAACTTCATGGAGGGCCTGTCCGTGCTCGAGTACTTCATCTCGACCCACGGGGCGCGCAAGGGACTGGCCGACACCGCGCTACGTACCGCCGACTCCGGCTACCTGACCCGGCGGCTGGTGGACGTCGCCCAGGACGTGATCATCCGCCAGGAGGACTGCGGGACCGAAGAATTCGTCGAGCTCCAGATCTTCACGCCGGGCGGTCAGACCAACACGAACCTCCTCGGTCGCTGCTCAGCGGGCGGCTTTACGACCAAGCGCGGGCGCGTGCTCGTCGAGGGCGGAAAGGAGATCGACCGGGCCGAGCTGGCGGAGATCGCCGAGGCCTTCGAGGACGAGAAGGACAAGGGCATCACCGTCCCGGTTCGATCGGTGCTCAAGTGCATCGCCACCACCGGGGTGTGCCAGGCCTGTTACGGGCGCTCACTGGCGACCGGGGTCACGGCGCAGATCGGCGACGCCGTGGGGATCATCGCGGCACAGTCGATCGGCGAGCCCGGCACGCAGCTGACCATGCGTACGTTCCACACCGGCGGCGTCGCCGGCGCGGACATCACGCACGGCCTGCCCCGGGTCGTGGAGCTCTTCGAGGCTCGCAAGCCCAAGGGGCTGGCCAAGATCGCCGAGGTCGACGGCACCGTGACGGTCGAGGAATCCGACAAGGCGCTCGGCGTGACCATCACCGACGATGCCGGCGAGGAGCACAAGCACGCCTTCCCGCGGCGGACGCGCCTGTTCGTCGAGAACGGCCAGAAGGTATCGGCCGGCACCCAGCTCAACGAGGGGTCCCTCTACCCGCACGAGCTGCTCGCCATCCGGGGACGCACTGAGACCGAGCTCTACATGGTCAAGGAGGTCCAGGAGGTCTACAAGTCCCAGGGCGTCGACATCGACGACAAGCACATCGAGCTGATCGTGCGCCAGATGCTCAAGAAGGTCCGGGTGGACCAGAAGGGCGACACCGACCTCCTGCCCGGCCAGTTCATCGATCGTCACGAGTTCGCCCGGATCAACGGTGCGGTCAAGAAGGCCAAGGGAGAGCTTGCCCAGGCGGAGGAGATCGTGCTCGGGATCACCAAGGCATCGCTGAACACCGACTCCTTCCTCTCGGCTGCCTCCTTCCAGGAGACCACGAAGGTGCTCACCGACGCTGCGCTCGAGGGCAAGATCGACCGCCTCAACGGCCTCAAGGAGAACGTGATCATCGGGAAGCTGATCCCGGCGGCCACCGGACTCAAGCGCTACCGGCGCATCGAGATCGAGCCGGCCGAGCCCCTGCCGCGGGCGATCGACGATGTCGGCCTGCTCGACCAAGACGAGTTCGCCGAGCTCGGGCTGGGCGTCGGAGAGCGCGTTCCCGGGTTTCCGACGCTCGACGAGGACCTCTCGAACCTCGAGGCGATTGGGACGGCCGGTGACGGCGAGGGCTTTGCCGAGGAGCTGGCGTCGCTCGACGTGGCCGACGCGGGAGGCGGCGAACCCGACGGCGGCAACGGGCGCCCGTCCTAAGCGTCGAGCAGCGCGCTAGCCGCGCTGCTCCGTAGCGCCCCACTCCAGCAGCAGCCGAACGTGCGCCTCGGTGATGCCGGTCGGCGGTTGCGCCGTCACGAGCAGCGTCGGACCCGGCCGGGCATCCGCCCACTTCCGGCACGCTGCGTGGTCGTCGTCGATCCAGGCCAGCGGGCGGTCGGAGCCCGCATAGGCGTCGATCGCATCGAGCTTCCAGTGACGGGTCGACGCACCGGGAGTCGCCGCGAAGGTCAGGTGCGGCAAAGAGGAGGTGTGAAGTTGCAGCGCATGGGGTAGATATTCGTTGGCGCGCTCCTCCCAGCCGCTGCACCAGGCGAGATCGAAGGCAGGAGCGAGGCGGCGCAGGTGCTCGCTCGCCGTGGCCGAAAGGTAGTGGGGAATTCCGTCCACCGACACAAAGCTGCCGGGTGGACGTTCGTCCGGTGGGAACCCGAACAGCGAGATGACGCCGTCGATGTCGACCAGCAAGAGCGGTTTTACGTGTTTTGCAGGCATTTCATCTGTGACGATCGTTACGCAACCGGCACCGGCAACATGGTCTAGCCTTCATTCCTTCGCCGGGGCCGTCAAGCGGGTTGACGGGGCGTCCGATAGCTCAGGCATCGGCGCCGCAGGCCCGGCCATCGCACCTCCACCTCCTCACGATGACCCTTAACATTGGCATCGCGCTGGCGCTTGCATGCGCCTTCGCCACCAACCTCGGCTTCCTCTACAAGTATCGAGGAGCATGCGTCGCGGCGTCGGTCGATGTCCGCCACCCTCTGCGCTCAGCAGCGGCGCTGTTCAGCTCCAAGTGGTTCGCGATCGGCATGCTCGTCGCCCTCGCGGCCTGGGCGCTCCACGTCGCCGCGCTGGCGCTGGCTCCCATGTCGGTCGTGCAGGCCGTCCTCTCGGGCGGCCTGGTACTGCTGGCCGTGATGGCCGAGCGCCTGTTCGGCCTCAAGGTCGGCCCGCGTCAATGGGCCGGCGTGGCGTTCACGGCGCTGGGCCTGATCCTGCTCGGAGTGACGCTGCCCAGCACGGGCGGCTCGCATTCGCAGTTCTCGGTGGCCGGGATGATCGCCTTCGAGGGCGGCCTGGTCGGCGTCGGTGCGCTGCTGATCATGGGGCCGCGGCTCGGCGGCTCCGCCCAGCAGCACGGCGTGATGCTGGGCGCCGCGGCAGGCATCCTCTTCGGCGTCTCGGACACGGCGATCAAGGCGCTGACAGGACTCGTCGGCGACGGCGGCTTCATCGGCCTCCTCAGTCCGTGGCTGGTCACGGCTGTGGTTGCCTCCATCGTGGCTTTCTACGCTTCCGCGCGCGGACTTCAGGACGGCGAGGCCGTGCCCGTGATCGCCGTCACCGGGACGGCGGCGAACGTGACCGGCATCGCGGGCGGGATCATCGTCTTCGGCGATCCCTTGGCCGCCGACCCGCTCGGCGTGATCGTGCAGGTGGCGGCGTTCGTCATGGTCTGTGTGGCCGCCGCGCTGACGCCGGCGCCCGTGCGTGCGGTCCCCGCCGCGCCGGCGGCGGCCTAGCCTCCGCCGGCGGGCAACCGAAGGCGGATTGTGCACGTCCCGACGTGCGCGATCCGCCTGTGGTTGCACGGACCGAGGGAGTCCGCTGCCCGCCGAGGGTCCAGCTACCGTGCGCTGCTAACCTCCTGCGCCGCATGCCGACCACCAGCCAGTTGATCCGCAAGGGCCGCAAAGCGCCCTCCAAGAAGGTGACCACGCCGGGCCTGAAGTCGGGCAAGGGCGCCAAGAAGCGGGTGGCAGCGCCCCAGCGGCGCGGCGTGTGCACCCGCGTGTACACGATCACGCCCAAGAAGCCCAACTCCGCCCTGCGCAAGGTGGCCCGCGTGCGCCTGACCAACGGGATGGAGATCGGCGCCTACATCCCCGGCGAGGGTCATAATCTGCAAGAGCACTCGGTCGTGCTCGTACGCGGCGGCCGCGTCAAGGACCTGCCCGGCTTCCGTTACAAGGTGGTTCGCGGCACGCTGGACGCCTCGGGTGTGAGCGACCGCAAGAAGGCCCGCTCGCAGTACGGGGTCAAGGCCCGCTAAACAACCGCATGCCCCGTCGCGCCGCCGCACAGGTTCGACCCATCGAGCCCGACGCCGTCCATCGGTCCAAGCTCGTGCAGCAGGTCATCAACAAGATCATGCTCGACGGCAAGAAGTCCGTCTCCGAGCGCATCGTCTACGACGCGCTGGCCATCATCGGCGAGCGTTCCGGCAGCGACCCGGTCGAGCAG